>NZ_CP107821.1 GCF_036346295.1 Streptomyces sp. NBC_00536
ACCCACAGCAGCCGCTTCCCGGTTCGCGCGTCCGGTAACGCCGCCCTCCAGGCCCGCCCGGTCGCGCGGAGCGTCCTCAAGCTCATCCTCGGCGCCAGTGACAACGCCGAGCGCACCACCCGTCGCGTGGAGACCTGCCTCGCCGAGCTCGTCGCCGCCGCCTACACACGCACCAGCAGCGATTACCTGATCTGCGAGATCGGTGTGGACAGCGATCACGTCTTCGTCACCGTCGAACACGAGGAAGCTCTACCGACCAGCCCCGACGAGACCACCATCGGGCTGCACCTCGTCAAGACCATTGCTCACGACTACGGAACCCACATCGTCGGAGACGCGTTCCACACCTGGGCCGCGGTTCGCCGACTCTGACTTACTCGTCGCTCCACCGGGAGCACCTGCGTCTGACGCGGTCCCTGCTGCCCACACGGGCAGCGGAATCAGCCTGACCGGGCGCCGAGACGTCCCATCCTGCCCAGGTCGAATCAGCGAGCGCGCCGCGTCACTCCTGGCGTACGGTCACGTGGGCTTCCTGCGGTTCGCGAACGCCTCCGAGGCCATGGCCGCCTGGTAATCGCACAGATCCCGGTCGGGGTGGTACGCGATCGGGATGTCCTCGTGCGTATCCCAAAGAGCCCAATGCAGTGGCTCGTTGTGAAAGCGGTGTCCGTCCTCAGGCCGAAACCGGGTCTGATACCGAGGCCCGACAGGCAGAGTGTCCACGAGAGTGCCGGCCGCCTGGAACAGGTCCGTGATGCGTTGCTCCGTAGCAGGCGACGCCGGACGAGGCTCGGCGACTGCGGGCCGATGAGGCGGGGCTGGCCAGCCGTTGGTGTCAATGCCCGCTTCGAGTAGCTCGGGTACGGGCGTGCTGGTGCTGCGCGCCATGAGGTAGGTGTTCTGCTCCTCGCGGGTGCCGACGAGCCGCTGGCCGAGCGCGACGTGGACCGAGACCAACTCGTCCAGGATCCGCTGCTCCGCTTCCGTGGAGCCCTCGCCGCGGGCGAGGCGCAGCTGGCAGAGCGTACTTGAGCGCCACGCCGCAATGGGCTCCCGCTCGGTCATCCCTTCCCCCTGGCTCGAATCGACGGGCAGCTGCTCGGCAACCCCTGAACGTGGCCCGGCTCAAGATGTCCGAGCCCCGGTTGGCGGCACCTTGGATCAGGAACCATCTGGTAGCTCAGCGTAATAGATGGCCGTGAGGTCCCCATTGGCCATGGGGGCGCTCGGACGGTCCGTCATGAGCGTTTCGTGGACCGGCGAGATGTCGGGGCCGGGTGCCTCCGCACGCGCATGAACTCGACGGCGCCGTTCTCGCGGCGCACCGTCAACATGCCGCGGCGGCGGCCGGCGCGGAGGACGGTTTCGGCCTCGGTCGGCGTCAGGCCGATCTGCTGGGCACTCATCTCGACGCAGAACCACGTCTCGAACGGCAGCCGGTTGATCCGCTCTGCCAGGCGGACATGCTGCATGCCGCCTCCCCTCTCCTCTGGTTTGCCGGTTGCTCGTCCCGGCTGTAAGTGGCCTGGCCACCATAGTGCACACCACGTCCTGATGCCCACAGGTTGGTAGTCGAGGGGCATGACGAGCTGATTTCGGGTGAGTGGACGTCAGATGACGACGAGTTCGATGTAACCGTTCAGTAACGGATGGGTGACTCCTGTTGGGGGTGGCGCCTGGTCCGAGGTGAAGATCGTCCGGTTTTACCCCTGTCTAAACCATGAACAACCATCTCGTCCTGGCCGAAAGTTCCCCTTTGCCTCACTCGAATAGTTTTCGAGCTGTCGTGCGAATTCGTTGTGGCGGAGTTGTGCGCGACTGTCGGAAGATGGCGTTCCAGAGCCCGATCAAGACCGGAGCGAGGCGGAATGCCCCAGACGCCCAGCGCGAGCGAGACCACGTCGTGCAACGGCGAGTTCGGGCATCCCCTTGAGATAGCCGCCGCGCTGGCCGCGCAGGATCCGACCAACAAGGTCGCTCTCGCCGAGCTGTTCGCCGGGATGTACGAGCCGGTCGTTCGCTTCATGCAGGCCCGCATCCAGGACCCCGCCACCGCCGAAGACTTGGCCCAGGAGGTCTTCGTGAAGGTCGTCCAGAAGATCGACGGTTACACCGGAGGCGGGATCCACGCCTGGATCTGGACCATCTCGCGGAACGTCTACAACGACTACTTCCGCCCCATGAAGAACCGCGGATTCGAACAACCCACGGGTGACTTCTGGCACCTCGAAGGACCGAGCGCTGAGATGGGGCCGGCCGAGCTGGCCGAATGGAACGACCTCAGCCGGGCCATCAAGGGCAAGCTGGACAAACTCCCTCACGACCAGCGCATGGTCCTCGCGCTCCGCATTACCGCTGGGTACTCAACTTCTGAGACTGCGGAGATCATGGGCAAACCAGTGGGTACCATTCGGGTATTGCAGTGCCGAGCGCTGGCCAAGCTGCGGAAGCTGATGCCGGAGAGTGACAGCAACCTGGCAACGTACTTGCTGTCCGCTTCCGATGCGCAGCGGCAAGAGGATCTAATGAGCGCAGCGCCGGTCATGCTGAGGGAGAGACACGATGCTGGGTCGATGGGTGGATAGCGCCGTCGCAGAGCAGCTGGACCGCTGCTTGACAGGCGACGCTGCACCGGAGGACCCGGAGATAGTCGGCATGGTGATGGCAGCCTCAGCCCTGCGCCCTCGCCGCCCGATCAGCGAGACCGGCCGGCGCCGAGCCCTTGACGCGATGCTGCGCGAGGCCGATCGCCGCGCGAATCCGCTGCACGCCGAGCACGTCGAAGACCTCGCCGAACCTGGTGTCCACGCCCGGGTCGCGCAGGCGGGCCAGGGCCTGACCATCCGAGTCGCCGACATCGAAGAGATCGGCGAAGACCGACTCGAAGACATCGCCGCGAGGCTCGCCGCCCGATTCCGCCAGAACGCGCCGGACCGCAACCAGTAGCGTGCCGCCCCGGCACCCCCCGCTCCGCAGGCTCCTCTCCGCAACGACTGCACAGGCACATAGTGACCAGAACCAATGAGCTGCGCATCCTCGAAGAGGACATGGGCGCTGACGCCATCACGTTCGTCAACAACAATGAGGGCGTCACGTACCTGTTCGTGCGCCCTGGCCAGTCCTTCGAGTCCGCGGTGAAGGGGATCCTCAGGGTCTGCCCCGAGCTCACCCTGCCGCGCGTCCAGGACCTCGTGCGCATGCACTGCCCGAACATCGTCGAGATGAACGAGCGGCTCGGGACTGACCAACAGGTTCCACGCTTCGAGGCTGCCCCTGCTGCCGGCGTTGTTCCGCCTGCCCAGGTCAAAACAGAGGGCGGACACCGGCGGCCGCGGCCGCCGCGCTGGGCCCGCATCGCAGCAGTCGCCGCGCCCGCACTTGCTGGCGGGGTGCTCCTCGCCCAGATGATCCAGCCCTCCTCACCCAGGCAGACAGTCAGTGCGCCGTCCTCCCCCTCCATCAGCCACGAGGACAAGGCCGCAGCCGGGACCTACAAGGATCCCGAGTTCCAGAAGATTGCCGAAGGCGGTCGGTTGACCTGTGACCCCATGGGCCCCTACGAGGCCAAGTGCGTGGACTCGGACGGTCAGGTCATGGCGAGCGAGGCCAGCGTCGGCACGAGCACCGCCTTCACCTTCTCCTACGGCTTCGAGAAGGTCGGGTTCCGAATATTCCCCGACGAGGACGCAGCGCGCGCGTGGACCGCCGAGGACGGCAACCGCCACCTGTACCAGAACGTCACGCGTCACGGCCGCGTGGTCCTCTGGGGAACCGACGTCAAGCGGTTGCGGGAGTGGGAGGCATCCCTCGCGGAAACCGCAGCGGAGACGAGCCGGGCACACCACACAGCGATGCTGAACAGGGGACCTCTGGTCTCGACCCCACCCCTGCCCAACCGGCTCGCCTTTCTCGCCTTCGGGACGCTGCACGTCACCGAGGAAAGGATTCAGCACGCGGTCGCCGCTGAGGACATGGGGTCAGCCCAACTGCTTCGCGCCGTAGAACTTGTCCTCGGGAACGCCGCCGCGAGCAAGCTCGGCTTGGTCCCCACAGGACCGGACGACGCGGTTGCCGCGGTCGTGGATGCGACGACTGCCGGCACCGGGGTAGCCCCGGCGGACCAGGCGAAGGTCGAGCCCCCTCCGCCCACGCCACCGAGTCCCAAGCCCAAGGGCGAGGAGACGCCTCCGCCGCCGGCACCGGAACCGCCGCTGCAACCGGCGCCTAGGACGTCCGAGCCCGTGACGACGCTTCCCAGCCCGGATCCTGTGATCGTGCCGACGCCGACGCCGACGCCCGAGCCCACGCCGACGCCCACGCCGACGCCCACGCCGACGCCCACGCCGACGCCCACGCCGGACCCGACGCCGATGCCCGAGCCCACGCCGACGCCCGAGCCCACGCCGGACCCGACGCCGACGCCCGAGCCCACGCCGACGCCGACGCCCGAGCCCACGCCGGACCCGACGCCGGACCCGACGCCGACGCCGGACCCGACGCCGACGCCGACGCCGACGCCCGAGCCCGAAACGCCTCCGGCTCCCCCCGAATTGGAGGAGCCGGAGGGCGAAGGCATGTCTCTGCAAGCGCTGCCTGCCGCGTGGGTGTCTTAGAACGGCGGCTGAGGCTGACCGCCTGCGGCCCACGAGTCGGCTTCGGCCGTCGGCGGTGAAGCCGGCCGCGCGGCGGAGGTCTTAGTCACCTTCGCCGTAGCGCGCGAGAGGGCAGGGCCGACCTCGTCCACGTCGAGTTCAAATACCGTGCGTTTCACCCCCTCGCGGTCGTCGTAGACACGTTGCTTCAGGCGTCCCTGTGCGATCACGCGCATGCCCCGCTGGAGGGACTCGGCGACGTTCTCCGCAGCCTGCCGCCACACCTGGCAGGACAGGAACAGGCTCTCGCCGTCCTTCCACTCGTTGGTCTGGCGGTCGAAAGTGCGCGGGGTGGATGCGATGCGGAACTTCGTGACGGCCGCGCCCGACGGAGTGAAGCGGAGTTCAGGGTCATCGACCAGGTTGCCGACGACGGTGATGACGGTCTCGCCTGCCATGGACAGGGCCTTTCAGGGTCGGGGCCGGCCCGCGGATGTGGGCCGAGAGGGAGGTCAGGAGAACAGGCGGGTCCAGGTCTCCGGGCCCGGCAGCCCGTCCGCACCGGAGCCGGTCCAGCCCTGCGCGCGCTGGAAGGCAGCGACGTTCTTGCGGTCTGCTTCGGACCACTGCGGGCCCGGACCACTGGTGTAGAAGCCGCCGTACCCCTTCCGTACGAGCTGCTGGCCGAGCAGGGTGATACTCCCGTTGTTCTTGCCGGGGCCGAACTTGTCGCGGCCCGGGAACGGAGGCGTCGGCTTCGGGGAGACCCGGCCCGGGAGGGTGCCGAGCAGCTCCTTGAGGGAACTCTCGCCGGGGACGCCGTCCGCAGCGTTGCCGGTGAAGCCCAGGGACTTCTGGTAGTCGGCGTAGTTCGCGGTGTCGGCATCCGTCCACACGGGGCCCGGACCCGAGGAGTAGTGCTTGCCGAACCCCTTGTTCACGAGGGCCTGGCCCACCTGGGTGACGTGATCGCCCTGGGCGCCGTAGCCGTAGCTCAGCCCGTTGATGACGACCTGGTAGCGCTCGAAGTTCTCGTCCGCACCACCACCGTTCCAGCCGCCCGGGTCCGGGGCGGGCTCGTAGTCCCCCGCCGGCATGCCGGCCTGCACCCAGGCGTAGAGCTTCGAGCCGGGGCAGAGGGTGGCGAATCCGTCCTTGTGGCCGCGCTTGGCGAGGGTACGGCCGGTCCTGCTGCACGCTTCCTCGTACAGGGCGCGGCATGTGGCCAGCGCGGCGGCGCTGGGCTCCTGGTCGCCGCCGATGGCGATCTGCACACCGATGCCAGTCGTGTTGTGGTCGGGGCAGTGAGCGCCTTGGAGGTTCCAGCCCCGGCCCTCGTACGCGGTCCCAGCCTGGTCAACGACGAAGTTGTAGCCGACCCCGGCCCACCCCTGGGCCAGGTGACCGGCTTCGATCGCGCGCATGATCGCGTAGCCGGTGCGGGTGACGGGGTCACCGCCGTCGTAGTGAACGAAGAATTCGGTGCGTCGGCCGAGAGGAACGGTGTTGGGGGTGCCGTTCCAGGGCGTGGCGCCCCACTGGCTGCGCGGGATGATCTGCATGGGTGGTGTGCCCTCCGGTTCCGGGGATCAGGAGGGGGCACTGTCCGGCTTCGAAGGGGCTAGCGTCTCGGCCTCATTCGAGGTCGGGCACCTGGTCGTCTTCGTCGGGGTACTGGAGGGCGTGCAGGGTCTCAGCAAGGCGGGTGGCAAGGTCAGCGGCCGGGCCGGTGTGCTCGACGGCCACGGGACCGCCTGCTGCGCCGGTCAGCTCGACCTCCAGGTGATCCTCCTTGCCGTACTGCTTGCGGTGTTGACGCTCCAGGTACCAGGCCGCCGCGCGCCAGTCCGGAGGCGTGGTGATGGTCTCCTCCAACACCTTTCCGGAGTGCGGATCGAACGTACGGTGCGTGGTGACGATGCCCCCGCGGCTGGCCCTGCGAATGTCGAGGGCGGCAGAGAGCGCAGCGGCCGCGCGGGCGCGTTCGACCTTCTCGAAGAACTCCACGAAGACATCAAGCTCCGGGTCCGGGTCCTTGCCTGCCGACCGGTCCACAGCCTCGGTGCGGCCGTACGCCATCCACCGGAGGAATGTGGCCCGGCTGACGCCCGCGTTGACCGCCGCCAGGTCCACGGCCAGCCCCGCGCGGCTGGCATCGATCAGGCGCGCCTCGACGTCCGGCGTAAGCAGCCGGGCGCGCGGCGGGGCGTCTGTGCGGCGGACTTTGCGGCGGGGCATGGCGGGGACCGTAGATCGTCTGGGGGACTAGCGTCCCGGGCTGAACAGGTGTCCGCAGGCCGGACAGGACACGGAACCGGCCCGCTCGTTGTCGCCGCTGTCGCCGTATCCCTCCTCAAAGCCGTTTTCAACCAGGTCGCCCTTCGTCGGCGACTCGGAGCCATCGGGGCCCTGAGGGAGACCCTCGGGGTCCACCTGGCGCAGCAGTTCCTCCATCTCGTCGTCGGCGATACCGAGGGAGTCGAACAGCGCGGTGTCGGAGGTGACGAGGTCTTCAAGGATCTCGGCGAGGGGACCGGCCTCCCACCCGCCAGCCGATGCCAGGCGGTTCAGGAGGATGAGGACGGCGCGGGCCTGGCGGTCGCTCGTTGAGGACCACCCACGGGTGACGGGTACGAGCCACCCCCCGTCGTCATCCACGAGCAGGCCGCGGGGCACCGGTTCGCCGCGGGCCTGCATCTCGATCAGGGCCTTCCGGCGCCCGTGGCCAGCGATCGGGAGCCCGGTCCGCTCGTCCACCACCGGCGTCTCTATGAAGCCGTGGTCCTGGATCGAGGCGATGATGCGCTCGACCTCGTGCTTCTTGGGGTTGACGGGGTCGGGCGGCAGGTCGGTGAGCGGTATGTAGGTGATGAACCGAGGGGCTTGAAGGCCAGTCACGATGCTCCTGCTGCGCAACTGGGCGGAGGTCGGGAGCGGCCGGCGGGTCAGCGAGCCCGCGGACTCTAACCGCGGCGCCCCGGCTCGCTACCGGGACATGCCGTCATGGCCGGACCTTCCGGCCGCTCCTCGGCCGGCGCCACCCCACGTGTCCGGACGGGGCGATGCCGGGGCCTGGCAGGTGAGTTCGTCGGGTGCGCGTTCCGCCGCCTACCTATCCGGGCCGCGCCCAGGAAGCCCTCGGCGTACGGGTTACGTCCTGGGCGTGGCTCTCCCCCACGGCATGGACGTGGTGTACAGTTTCGGAGTGTGGCTGTACGAGCAATCAGTCACACCCGGTCTGGTGTAACGAATTCGGACCTCACTCCGTCCATAGGGGCGAAGGTCCACCGGCAGCAGACCCTCAACGCTCCGAAGCCGGTTCGAGCACCCGGCAAACCAGAGAGGCACGAACGCGATGTCCGACCAGAACGGCACCCCTGCCGTCGACTACAGCGACCAGGCGCTGAGGGCTGCTGTGGCCTACCGCGTGAAGGCGCGGGTTGCCGCCATCTGCGACCCGCTGATCAAGGCGAACGCCGACTACATCAAGGGCACCAAGGGGCTGCGCAGCACCACGGCGGAGATGCCCGCGGGCGGCACCGAGGACAGGTCCGTCCCGATCGGCACGTTCACGCGCAGCGTGTCGAAGCCGAGCTTCTTCGTCGCCGACGACCAGGCCGTCTTCGACTACGCCGACGAGCTGGGCGAGACAGACTTCGTCGTCCGGCCCAGTTTCGTCACCGCCCTGCTGGGTCGAGTTCAGTACGACGCCAGGACCAACACGGTCATCGACCGCATCACCGGTGAGGTGGTCTCCGGCATCGGATACGACCCGGGCGGGGTCACCCTCAAGGTCAGCCCCTCCTGGGACACGGCGGGTGTCGAGGCCCTGGACTCCTACCTGGGCTTTATCGAGGAGATGCTCTCGAACCTGCCCGAGCTGACGGCCAGCGACTTCCACCGCAGCCTGGAGGCCGGACAGTGAGCGTCCCCGTCTTCATGCGCGAAGCCCCCTGCTCGCGGATCGACCCCGAGCTGATGTTCCCGGCTCCGTCGGACCTCGCCAAGATCGAAGAGGCCAAGAGCACCTGCGCCGAGTGCCCCTTCCAGATCGAGTGCCTGGAGTGGGCACTCGACCCGGCCAGCCGCTGCGACTTCGGCGTCTTCGGCGGCACCACCGAGGCCCAGCGCAAGGCACTGGTCAAGAAGCGGAAGCTCGGAAAGCCCCAGCGCCCGAACTACGGCCCCCGCCCGGCCGCCGACCGGCGCATACCCGCCTCCGTCTGAACTTCCGCACGCCACGCCCCACCCCGCCCCCGTGGCGGGGCCCAGGGCGCACCTCATGCAAGGACCCCTCGTGATCCCCAGCGACACCCGTCTGGCGCTGATCGACCAGGCCACCGACCTCGTCGGCGACGCGATCAGCCCGACGACGTATCTCCTGTGCGTCAGGCACCTGCGCCGTCGGGACATAGACGTACGTGAGTGGCACCGCTGCGCCGACCTCGCCGCGACCGGACACCTCACGCACCACCAGGCCCGCAAGGCGGCCGGCCAGCTCGTCGCGGCCGGGCTGCTTGAACGCCGCGTGCACTACCGCCGGCGACGCGGCGACAAGCAGTACGTCGAGTACCGGCTGCACCTGCCCACCGAAGGGGTCGTCCAGTGACCAAGCACGACCCCGCCGACCTGGACGAGCAGTACGAACTCGTCGCAGGCCGTAAGGCGCCCTTCACCATGGTCCCGGACTGGATCACCCTCCACGAAGACCTGGACCCGCAGGCCAAGGCGGTCTACGGCGTGCTGGCGATGCACGTCAACGTCTCGAAGGGCGACAACATCAGCTGGCCCACCCGTCTGACCATCGCCGGGATGCTGAACTGGAGCCGGGAGCAGTCGCCGGACAAGTACATTCAGCAGCTCGAAGCTGCTGGAGCCATCGACACCGAGCCCATGACCCGGCCCAACGGGGCGAAGGGTAAGCGGTACATCGTGCACCAGACGCCGCCGCCCGGCTTCGCGGGGCCGACGACGGTCAAAGAGTGGTACGCCCGGAAGCGCGATGAGCTGGCCAAGGCTGGCCCTGCCCCCCGTCCCGGCCGGCCGCGGAAGCCGGTTGCGCCCGCGCCCGCGCCCGAGAAGCCCGGAGCGAAGAAGTCGGTGGCCGCGAAGAAGACGACTCCCGCGAAGGCGGCGAAGGAGAAGTCGCCGGCGGAGCTGGAGCTGGATCAGCGGGCGCACAAGGGCGCGCAACTCTGGTGGGACGAGCATGCCCCCGCCCTGGTTGAAGCCAAGCAGATGACCAGGCTCACTGGGACGCCCCGCCAGCGCAGCAGCAAGTTTCTCGCCCTGCGCGGCATGATCCGGGGAGCGCTGGCGGCTGAGTACGACCCGCGCCAGATCCTCGCCGCTCTGAAGGAGCTCAAGCTCTGGCTGCCCTCGGCGCAGCAGTTCGATGCCGCGCTCGGCCGCCAGGACGGCGTCCAGGGCAAGGCGGGCGGACGTCGCGGAGTGCAGCCGATCTTCAAGAACGACCAGTGGCAGCCGGACGAGCCGGAAAAGGGCGCCGCCCCGACCGCGCCCGACCTCGATGTGTTCGGCGTCCAGACCGATGACGTCACCTGATCAGCCGTCCGAGAGGAGGACCGACGATATGTCTCTCGCCCTACCCGCAGCACCCGCACTACCGAGCCAGAGCCGCGAACCGATGCTCGCGGCCGGCGCGGTCGGCAAGGTCGCGGCCATCCTTCGGCAGCGAGGGGTGGACCCGGCCAAGGCGTCCATGACGCACGACCGCCCGGACGACACCGAGGCGTACCAGCAGCAGGTCTACCGGGACGCGTGGGTGAACTCGCTGCGGCTGTCCGGCCACGCGGACTATGCCCGGTACACCCTCAGCTCCCTGGATGACCCCGGCCAGTTCCCTAAGCACATGAAGAAGTACGTCGAGCAGCTCGCCGCCGCCCGACGCCACAACCGTGACCAGCTCAAGCTGCCCGTGGACGACCGCCGCGAGCTTCGGCCGAACATCCTCCACCTCGTCGCGGCTGGTGGTGTTGGCGCGGGGAAGACCGTGGCGGCCGCGGCCGCGGGCGCCTTCGCCGTCGAATGCGGGCTGATGGCCCGTTTCGTCTCGCACTCGATGTACCTCGCCTGGCTCCGGCCCGAGGGGGCGCCCGCCGGCCTCACCCCCACACAGGTGCGGGAGCGGTACGAACGGTGCGACCTGCTCGTCCTGGACGACCTGTGCAACGAGATGGACGAGTACGCGACCAACCACGTACGCACACACACCTCCAACCTGATCACGGCTCGCATCAACTCCGGCCGGGCCACGCTGTTCACGACGAACCTGAACTTCGACCAGATCGAGGCTGTCTTGGGTGAACGGCTCGCGTCGCGAGTCGGGAACCGTGCGACCGTCCTGCGCATGGTCGGCGCCGACCGCAGAAAGCCGCAAAGGTGGTAAATCCTCACGCCTGGGCGGACTAGCGGAGAACGGACATCGGCCAGGGGCCACGCGTGATCTAGGCTGTCCGGCAACCGGGCGTCCACGAGCAAGGGCGCACCAGGTCAACGCTCCTGGAGGACATCACCGTGGCCCCATCCATCTCGTCGCGCGCTGCCGCCATGACCGAAGCCGAGATCCGCGCGGCCGAACGCATCCTCATGGCGGGTACCTGGGCGATCACCGCAGGCGCACTGCTGTTCAGCGTCCTGACGGTCACCCCACTGGTCCGATCGGTCAGCCCGACCGGCTGGGAGTGGACGGCCCCCATCCTCCCCGTCGTCGTGGACGCCGCGGTGGTCATCGTCGTCCGCCTGGACTCCGTCATCTCGCGACTCGGCGGGTCTGGTGGAGCTTGGCCGGGGATCCTGCGCTGGATGACCGGCGTCATGACGCTCGCTCTCAACGTGGGCAACTCTGCCCTGCACCGGGACTGGGTGGGTATGGCCGTCCACTCCGTGGCGCCCCTCCTCCTCATTGTCACCGCCGAGGCCGGCCTCGCCTACCGCCGGGCCATCAACACCGCTTTGGTCCGGATCGCGCGGGAGCAGGCCGAGGTTGAAGAGCAGGTCCGCCTTGAGCGGCAGGCGGAGGCCGAACGCCAGCGCGAGGAACGGCAGAGGGAACAGGCCGCCCGCGAGAAGGCCGCGCAGGACGCCCGGGACCACGCCCTCCGCCTGGAGCAGGAGCAGGCGGACCGAGAGCAAGCGCGGCTCCTCGCCGAGCGTGAACACGAGCTTGTCCTGGAGCAGGAGCGGACGAAGCGCGAGGAGCAAAAGGAGCGGTTGCGCCTGGAGCAGGAGCAGGCCGCCCGCGACCACGAGCTTGTTGTCGAGCGTGACCGCGCGGCGCGGGAAGACGCCGAGCGCCGTCGGCGCGAAGACCGCGAAGAGCGTGAGCGCCGGGAGAAGGCCGCCCGGGAGGAGAAGGCGGCACGCGAAGCGCGGGAGAGGGCCGAACAGGAGCGCAAGGACCGGGAGCCGCAGTTCGCTGGCGTGTCCCCTGCGCGGACCGTCGGCAAGCTGGGGGTGACGGCCACGCTGGCGAAGCCGGCGGCGACCAAGTCGGTGGAGGCTGTGGTGATGAAGAACGAGTTCGCCGGGATGACCCAGTCGGACGCCGAGGAGGCCCTGTTCGAGCTGTACCGGGAGGCGCGGGACGCGAACGCCTACGAGGACTGGAAGCGGGACAACCCCCTGTTCCAGCCGCGGGGGCCGTTCTGCGGAAGCAACCTGGGGCGCCGGCTCGGCCGCTCGGACGCTGCGGGCCGCACCAACGTCATGCCGAAGTTCGAGGAGTGGTACGACGAGTACCTGGCGAAGAAGCGCGAGGAGTCGCGTGAGCTGGTCGGCGTGGGCTGACCTCCTTTCCCTCACCGCCCGGCGGGCGCCTCGTATTCTCGGGGCGCCCGCCGCCGTCTTTCCGGCCCCGATTCGAATGGACCGTACGCCCATGGACCGCTCTCAGCGGGCTGCCGAGGCCCGACTCATTGCCGCCAGCCACGCGCGGGAGGTCTCCGACTTCGCCCGTGGCGTCGTGGGCGGGACGTCCAGTGCAGCCACCGCAGCGGACCGCATCGGCGAGGCTCGGAGGCTGCGGCTGCTCGCCCTTCAGGTGCTCAATTGGAGCGTGCGCGCCGCAGTGCTGGAAGGCACGCCGTGGGTCGAGATCGCGACGGCGCTGGGCCGGGATGCAGAGGCGGTCCGTGCCGAGTTCGAGGCCGGCACCTCACAGTGGGCGGATCTCGCGTCGCGAGACCCAGAGCGGGCGGAACGCAGCGCCGCGGAGGCCGAGGCCCTGGACACCTGGTACAGAACGCACGCAGTGGACTTTCTGGATCCCGCCGAAGATGCGCCGGTTTCGGGGCTTTTCGCTCCCCCGAAAGAGTAGCCAAGCTGATAAAGTGTGAACCACGCCCGAAGGGGGTCGCAAGACCATCCGACGGCGCAACATGCCCCCGGTACGAGCAAGCCGCGGGGCGGGCAACGCTCCACACCCCCAGCCAGGAGGACGGTCACCCATGACCGAGACGACCACCCCAGAGCCGCCTCTGACCGTTGATGAGGCCTTCATCGCGGTCATGCGGGAGATCGGCCCGGTCGGCAAGAACGGCCGAAACAAGGACCAGAACTACCACTTCCGCGCACAGGAAGACATCGTCGCCGCCGCCCGGAAGCCGATGGCGCACTACGGCCTGCGCATGCTTCCCAAGGTCATCAGTCACGAGCACTTCACCCGCGGCAAGGTCAACGTCGCCATCATCGAGGTGGAGTTCACCTTCCGTGGCCCCACCGGCGACACCATGCCGCCCATCCTGGTGATCGGCGAGGGCGCTGACGTCTCCGACAAGGCCAGCAACAAGGCCATGACCGCCGCGAAGAAGTACGCCTTCATCCAGGCGTTCGAGATCGCCGACGGGGCGGACGACGGCGACAACGACCACCCGGCAGCCGTTCGGGGGCCCCTGGACTGGTACCTCGACCAGATCCGGCAGCCCAACATCTGGCAGAACGCCGAAGCGCTGCGGAAGCTCCGGGACCGGGCCGTCGCCGAGAAGGTCGCCGACCTTGAGGTGCCGGACGCTCCCGGGCAGACCTTCCGCCGACTGATCGAGGGGCAGGGGGCGAAGCTGATTCGCGAGCAGCAGGAGCGAGACCAGCGGAAGGCCGAAGAGCGTGAGGCCGTTGCCGCGCAGATGAGCGCCGAGTACCCGACGCCGGACGAACTGAACGACGACCCGTGGCTCCAGCCTGCTCCGCCGCGCGAAGAGCAGCACACGAGCCCGGGGCCCGCCCCGACCCGCCGTGAGACACCCGCTGTCACACGCGAGCACCAGACCCCGCCCGCCTCGCCGGTGCCGGATGCGGCCGAAATCGAAGCACAGCTGGTTCAGGCCGCAGCGGACCCCGCGGACTGCGAGCGACGGCTGAACGACCTTCGTGCGCGGTACGGAGCGGGCGCCCTCGCTCAGACCGTGGTGCGGACGGAGTGGGGGACGGTCGACGCCAACAGCGCGATCACCATGGCGTTGCTGAGCCGCCCGAGCACCCACGCGCCCGATGAGGCACCGGCCGGCCCCAGCACACCCGCCGCCCCGCAGGCGGCGGACAACCCGCGGGCCCGGAGCAAGATGACCGCCAAGGACCGGGCGCAGGAGGACATGGTCGCCGAGCTGGAGTTCCAGGCCCAGATGCTCGGCTTGGGATCCCTGGAGTTCGCCGCCGATCTGCTGCCGCCGGGCGCGACGAGCCTGGAACAGATCCAGAAGGTTCGAGCGATGCAGGACCACATCAAGGGCCACCGGCCGGAGGTGCTCGCAGCGATGATCCAGAACGGGTTGACGAACGCGGCGGCGGAGTACGCCAAGTTCGGAGACCGCGTTCCGGCGAGGAACATCGCCGCGTTCATTCGCGGAGTGCTCGCACCACAGAAGTGACGTGACGTGCCGACCCCCTTGCCATCCCACACTCTGGGCTCAGCCGTCTGCCACCTACTCGGCAGTCGTCACGTCACGTCACGTAGCCCCCGACCGAGATCAGGGTTCGCCTCCCGGGTTCGGGTTCGGGGTTCGGGTTCGGGGGTTCGCCTCCCGCGTTCGGGGTTCGGGTTCGGGTCCCTGGGTTCGGGTTCGGGGTTCGGGTTCGGGTTCGGGGTTCGGGTCCCTGGGTTCGGGTTCGGGTCCCTGGGTTCGGGTTTGGGCCCGAACAGCGCGTACAGGAGAGGGTTCGCGTACCCAGCCGAGGATCCGGGAACGGGGTGTTCCCAATGGGAACACCCCCCACGGGGCCGCAACTCTCTTCGGTCTCAGCACCGCCTACGGTCCGGTTGGGCAGCGGGTTCGCGCGCTTGACCTGCGGAAACAGGGGCGAACCCTCAAAGCGAGCGCGAACCCGAACCCTGAGCGGAAGGCGAACCCGAACCCGAACCCTGAGCGGAAGGCGAACCCGAACCCGAACCTTCGAGTGCGGGGGCGAACCCGAACCCCGACTCCCGAAGGCGAACCCGAACCCGGGTCCACCGGAAGGAGAACCGGTACGAGGAAAACCCGCAGGCGCGAATGCAGAAGGCGCACCCCCGGCTGGGAGTGCGCCCTTCGTCGGTCACTGGGGCAGAGCTATGCGCCAGCCGCCCTTGCTGCTGCTCGTTGCCGCTTCTGTTCCGCTGCCCGGTCCACATCGTTCTGCTGCTCTTCGCGCACCAGCTCAAGGAAGCGTTCCGGGAACTCGTCAGCCAGGCGGCGACGCGCCCGCCCCCGCGGGTTCGACTCCGGGGGCAGGAACCCACGACGGGCGATGATCCCCGCAAGGACGTTGTGGAGCAGCTCGGCCTCGTGCTCGGCATCCAGGCGGAAGCGGCGGAGTCGTTCCCGGCGCCCGTTATTGCTCTCCTCGGCCGGGGACTCCAGGTACTTCTCGGGATCTTGGAGTAGATCGGTGATGGCGCGGCGGGCTTTGCGGGCCAGCTCCGCCGAGCGCACGGCGTACGCGGTGACTCGGTCCTCGTCCGAGGACGAGATGAAGTCCCTCACTGCCATGGTGAACTGCCTGTTGGAAAGGGCCTTGAGGGCCTCGATCCTGTTCGCGACCTCGCTCGGGTCGGGCTCCGTCCAGCGGCTTTGACGCGAGTTCGGTTCGTCTGGCCCGTTCTGCTGCGTTGCCGCCATGACGGCTGGCCCTCCTGGAGTCGCTCGTGGCCGGCTGCCGCCGACAGGGGGTGCAGGGAGAGGTGGCCGCCCTGCTACCGATCTCACCGTGGGCCGGATCGTCCCGGATAGCGGCCAGTACCCGGCCAGTCTTGGCGGCGTACCCCGCGGTCAACGCTCCGGGCCCCAACCAGAGGGAAAGACCCAGAAACCCGCGAGGGGCCACCTGCGACGGTGAGATCGGCGGCACGGCGGCCACCTCATTGCGGATGATACCTGCGCAGCGCTGCTCAGCCGCTACGCAGCGGTGCTATCAGGCCGTTGGAGCCTCCTTCGGGCTGGTGGCGGACTCGATCACCGGCGCGATGGAGGTCGGCTTCCACACGAGGTCGTAGGCGCTCTGCGAGGCGGCCAGGACCGCGGCGAGCGTGGCGAGAGTGGGCAGGCCGTGCTGGAACTGCTCTGGACCGTCTACGTAGGCGACGGTCACGACACCGGCGATCAACGCCGTGACGACCGCGACGATCTTCTTTGCGCGCACCGACCACTGCGGGCGCTGCACGACGGCGGTGAGCAGCGGCAGCATGGAGCCGACGGCCGAGCCGGCGGCGATGGAGTCGAGTGTGGACATGTTGGCGATCCCGTCTGTCGGTGGTAGGACGGCGGGACTGTGCACCCGGCGGACCGCTTGCGTCCCGGGGAGGCCAGCTACCGGTCGACGTTCGCGACGTCCGCCGCGATCTCCTCCGGAGGCTCCGGGGCGGGACGGCCGAGGGCCTTCGCGACGAGGCCTCTCAGATCGCGGATGTAGTCGAGGGCAGCGGCCTTCCAGCGTCGGTCCTTGCGCTGCTCTTCCTGGAGCTGGCGGACCTCGCGCGTCAGCTCCAGCTGGCCAGCCTCCAGCATCGCAACCCGCTCGACGGTCTGTCCGTGCATGGTGCGCTCCTGGTCCAGGAGCACCTTCTGCTGGTCGAGCATCCCGCGCTGCTGATCGAGAAGGCTGGCGAACCCGTCGGTGACGGTTCTCATGGCGGCCACGTAGGTCTGGCCCTCGGTGGCCTCAGCGGTGGCCTTGGCCTGGACGGCGGCGACGCGCTCGTCGGTGCTCGCCTTTCGGGTTACCTGGCGGTAGCTGAACCAGGCGCCGACGACGACGCCAGACATGGCGCAGAGCGGGGCGAGCGCGGGCGCCAGGGAAGCGAGCCAGTCCACGGCGCCCTCCTAGTGTCGATCGGATACGGGTGCGCGGGAGCCGGGCTTGTAGGCCTCGGCCTCGGCTCCCCGCAGTGCGCATGGTGAAGAAGGCACAGGCTTGCGTCGCGGCCTATCGGGTTGCTAAGGACTCGGGAGGGCTTGCAGGGCGGCGGGAACGCCCGCGGTGACGTTCCAGGCCCGCCGTACAGCGTCGAGGATCTGGGCGTCGGTGACGGCGCTCTGGGCGGCCTCGGGGGCGCCTGTGGCTGCGGCGGCCGCAGCGGAGACTTGCGGATCGGTGGCGATGACCGGAGCGAGGCCGGGTGTGTCCCAGCCGCCCGGGTTGAGTACCTGCCGGGCCAGGGAGACGCGGAGGGGGTTGCCTGGCGTCGAGGCGTCCTCGGCCAGGACGTCACGGGCAAGGCGGCAGAACGCGGCGCGGACGCGGGCGCCGAAGATCGGATCGCGCATCAGCTCGTGCTCGGCGAGCAGCGTGGATGTAGACATCGTGGCCTCCTGGGCTACTTGGTGTAGGTGACGCGGAGCTGGGGCGGGTAGGCCTCGCCGACACCGTGGGCGGATCCGTAGTACGTCGAACTGGTTGAGTTGGGGTCCAGGGCGATGCCGCGCCATGACGTGCTGTCGAAGATGGCGGTGATGTCGACCCACTTCCCCTGGTTGCGGGCCCAGCTGACGGACTGGGAGTCGCTGTCGCACGAGAAGGAGCCGGGCCGGGATCCGTGGCCGTGGGCCTTGATGACCGCGGTCCCGCCGGCGTTGGAGTACCAGTGATCGAAGTACAGGTAGACCTCGGCCCGTTCGATGACCGCACCTGCAAGGTCGGCGCCGAGCTGGCCCGAGAAACCCACGAGCGAGGACTGGACGCCGTTGTTCGAGCTGTAGTAGCCGCACATCATCTGGTTGCCGTAGTACGAGTTGTAGCCGCTGCGGTTGGCGTAGGAGCCGGACCAGGCGGCGTCGTAGACCTTGGTGTAGCGCTGGACGGGGGGTGCGGTGGTGCCGCCACCGGTGTTGTACTGGCCGGTGCTCCGGACGTACGGGCCGACGTCCTCGACATAGAAGACGCCGGGATAGTCCGTACCGCCGAAGAGCGCGACGTTCTGCCCGCTGGGGCCCCACTGGCAGAAGAAGGTCGTCAGCAGGCGGTGTAGGCCGGCACCGAAGCCTCCACTCGTCATCTCCAGCCGCACGCGCTGCCAGCCGGACGTGGTCAGGGGATAGATCGCCGACTGGATCATCGGCGAGTTGATGCTGGGCGCGTTGGCCCCTCCGTCGCGCAGGAGCAGGGCCAGCTCGCCGCCAGCGACGCTGGCTTCGACGTAGCAGTCCAGAACGACGCGATACATACGGGTCGGGTCAGCGGTGAAGGCAAGCTCGACGAATCCGAAGTCGGTTGATCCGGCGGTGACCTTGGTCATCATGTAGGCGACGGCGACCATGCCACGGGCGGAGCGGGACATGAGCGCGTCGATGGGGTCGCCGCCGACGGTCAGCTTTCCGGCGACAGAGAGATTCCCGAAGCCCGCATTGCCGTGCTGGTCGATGGTGGCGACGGACTGACCTGAGGCGGTGAAGGTCAAGTAGTTGGGGCGGCCGGTGACGAGGGCAACGGACTCCTCCCCGTCGCCGTCGTAGAGGGTCAGGCCGAGCGGGGAGAGCTCGGCGCGCCCGCCGGCGTGATCGGCTCCGATGACGTGGCGGGCCACGGCGTTGTCGTAGGAGACGGTGCCGGCCGTGGAGCTGACCGTGGAGATCGTGACACGGCCGCGAACAGTGTTGGGCGGGGCCGCGGTGTCCGCTACGCCCTGGAGGCGCTGCCACGAGCCCTTCACGGCGGCGCCGCTTCCGGTGGAGACGACGCTGTTGCCGAGGGAGGCTCCGGTGTTGTCCTCCCAGCGGACGTAGATGCTGATCCGATCGCCGACCCAGTCGGCGGAGGCCAGGTAGTCGACGGCCAGGTACATCCGCTGTCCGGGGACGGCGGGGGCGAGCGCCAGGGTGTGCGTGCGGGTCGTGGCGGTGGCGGCCGCGGCGGACACCTGGATCGCGCGGGGCGAGCCGTTGCCGGGGGTGACGGCCGTCCAGGAGGTTTGCCCGGTCAGCCGCTGATCGGTGACGGGGCCCTCGAATCCGGGGTCGGCGACCATGTTTCCGTCAGTGCCGAGGGACAGCTTGTCCGCGGTGATGGATCCCGCCTTGATGTGCCCCGCGTCGATCGCCCCGGCCTCGATCTTGGAGGCCGTGACCGAGTTGACCGCCAGCTTGTCGGCGGTGACCGAGAGGGCGCTCAGCTTGTCTGTGGTGATGGCCAGCGACGAGATCTTCTCGGCGGTCACGGCCAGGGCGACCAGCTTGTCGGTGGTGATGGCGCCCGCGAGGATCTTGGGCGCGGTGACGGCGCCGTCGGCTATCTGCACGCCGGCCAGCACGGGACGGCATACGGCGTTGTCCCACCACACGGCCCCGGCTGTTCCGTTCGCCTCGACCCGGACCCGGGCCCGCCACGCGCCAGCGGGCGCGGTGACGGTCGCCGACAGGCGGGTCCAGGCGTCACGAACCGGGGTGGTGGCCGCGGCTTTGCCGAAGCCGAGGACGGTGGAGTCGGCGGCCTCCCAGCGCACGTGCATGTTGATCTCGGTGCCCGTCCACGTGGCCGGGACGAAGGAGTCCACGGCGATGTAGAGCTGGTCGCCCGGGGAGATCGGGAGCAGGCTCAGCTCCACGGACCGCCATGCGGCGACGGCGGACGTCGAGTCGATCTTCAGGCTCGACGGGGAACCGTTCCCGAACGCCTTGTCCTGGCTGGCGTACGAGGCGAACCGCTCGGCGACGACCGCGGTGTAGGCCCCCTCGAAGGAGGGGTCGGAGAGGATGTTGGCGCCGCCGCTGATCGTCAGCTTGTCCGCGGTGATGGACCCGGCTGCGAGCTCGATCGCGGTGACGGCCGCGGCCTGGATCTCACGGGCGCCGATCGCGTCAGCGGCGATCTTGCCCGCGGTGACGGCGTCCGTGGCCAGGGCCCCGGTAGTCACGGAGCCGACGACGAGATTGGTGCTGTCGACCAGCCCGGTCTTCAGGGCTTCGAGGGTGAAGGCGTCGACCTGCATCACGGTGGCCGCGTTCGCGGTACCCGACGAGGTGTAGTTCAGCCACAGGTACGGCGAGATGAAGCGGACGTTGTCGTGCACGGCGCCCGCGGCTCGCGGGTCGGTGTTGGGGCCGGCCGATCCGCTCCCCCCGGGCGCTGCGCGCCCCTTGAGGTAGCCGACGACCGTCACCCAGCCGTCCGACGGCGTGATGGGCTGATTCGACGCCGCCGCGTAGTAGTGGCTGCTCCCCGAGGCGTCCCCGGCTCGGTTGACGAAGGTGGTCTTGTCGGCGGCCAGGCCGAGTACGCCGACGTAGATGGAATCCGCGGCGGCCGGCGGCCCGGTCAGGCGGACGCGGGCGCTGACCCGGTACAGGGTGCCGGGCTCGTACGGAATCGCGGTGGTGCCGCGCGCCCGGACGAAGCCCGTGGCCTGGCCGACCGTCCGTCCGGTGGGGGCGTCGGCGATGTTGGAGAGGTGCGTCCACGCGGCGCCGTCGCCTTGCGCCAGAACCTGCCAGGCGGCCGGGTCGCCCATGGCGTCGACATACCGCTGGGAGGCGCTGTCGGAGAGCGCGCCGCCGAGCGCGTTCGTACGAACCGCACCGTTGGCGATCTTTTCCAGGGTGACTGCGGCCTTGCCGAGCTTGTCCTCCAGGACCGCGCCGGCGGCGAGCGCGGTGGATCCGACCGCACCGAGCGCGATCTTCGCTCCCGTCACCGCGTCCTGGGCGATCTTGGTCTCGGTGACGATCCCGTCGACCAGGTCTTGCGACACAGCCTGACGGGGCGTGCCCTGCACGCCCTTGGAGACGGGGCCGGTGACCGCCGCGGTGTTGGCCGCGACCAGCCGCACCCAGACGGGGGCGTAGCCCGCGACCGCGATGGTGAGGGCGCCACCCAGGGGATCGGTGATCGTTGCCGTGAGGGTCGCCGCGCTCGGGGTGAAGTCGGCGGCTGGCCCAACGTGGATCTGGACGAGGGAGAAGTCCGACGGGGTGGTGTAGGAGTCCTCCCAAAGGCCGTCCCATCCGACGAGTAGGCCACCGAGGACCGGGGTGACGGCGGGCTGGGTCGGAGTGGGCGGCGGCGGCGAGTTCTTCGGGACGATCGCGACGGCACCATCCGGCTGGACCCCCACAGACCCGCGGTGCTGGCCCTCCTTGTCGTAGATCTCGATCGCACCCCCCTCGATTGAGGAGTTCGAGGCCTGCGTGGTGCGCTCCAGCGCCTGGAGACGGCGGTCGTAGTCGGCGAGCACCGCGGCCATGCGCCGTGCATCCGTCTGCGTGTCCAGGAAATTGACCATGGCGCGGAGGATCGGCCGGCCCGGCGGCTTGCGTCCCGGCCTGGCTGCGGGCGCGGTCAGTAGTGGAAGCTGTCGGATCTCTTCAGGGTGAGGACGCAGGTCCCGTCAGCGGAGACTTCGTCGCCGATGATCCGGTGCCACATGTCGATGTCCCCGACCCACGGAACGTGGACCTGCACGCGGATGTCGTCGCCAAGCGACCACGAGCCGTACCTCGCGTTGGGGTGGTCCACGATCTGGATCGCCGGGATCTGGAGAGCCTGGCTGCGGCCGGTCAGCTCCTGCTGGCCACGGACGCGGAGGGCATCCGCGGAGGAGAGAGTCTTGTCGGTGACGGTCGAGACCCGCCGCAGCCGGCGGCCGTCGAAGTTGGCCAGCTGGGCGCGAGCCATCGCGCGGCCCTCACCCTTCCCGAGGACGACGATCTCGTTGGCGTACTCGTCTCCGAGCCCCTCGGGCTTGGCGATAGCCGAGATGTTCTCGCCGTCCGCGAAGCGCAGATCGGTGCGCTTACGTCCGAGCCTGGGGGTGCCCAGGCGAAGCCGGTGCTCAACCGTGCGGTGATCCTCGCCCCATGCGTGCGTTTCCACCCAGTCGAAGGGCAAGTCGCGGGTGAGGCTGTCGAGCGCCTGACCGCAGTCGGGGTTGTTCCACCAGGCCAGTTCCCACGGGGAGGTGCCGTCTGCCGCCCCCAGCAGCTTTCCCAGGTTGTGAGAGTCGACGCGTATCCCGATGTCGCCGTACGGGCGGGTCAGGACGTGCTCCCAGATCTTTCGGAAGGCGACGAAGGCATCGATGCGGGGGCCGGTGTACGGCTTCGGCGGATCCGGGACCCGCCGCTTCGGGTTGGAGAAGTCGATGTACCCGTCGTGATTCTTGTCCTTGCCTTCGTACGGGTCGGGCGGGGTGATGAGCTCACCCGAGACCAGGTAATCCTCATACGGGATGCCGTGGGGGTAGCTCGTCAGACCCTCGCACTCCACCGACATCTTCGCGCCGTCGTACGAGGCCTTGGTGAGGATGCCGCCCCACCTGATGGCCCCGTCGACCTCCAGGTACAGCTTGGTGCCCCACTCCTGGAGAATCGGGGACTTGTCCGGCCCGATCAGCCGCGCGTACTCGGGCTCGATCGTCGCGCTGAGCTGTCCCGGGCCCGACAGCGAACGCTTCGGGTTCGAGCTGAGCGCCAGCGGGACGTCCCAGTCGAGGAACTCCGCGGTCAGGGCACGCTGAGCGATGAACCGCCATCCGTTCGCCACGGTCAGGGCCCCGCGTGCACTGCGTCGCCGTTCCCGTCGAACGGCAAGTCCGGGGCCGTGAAGAACTCGATGTCGTGGTTGATGGAGCTGCGGTCATCGATGCCCAGGTCGCCGGTGTGGACGTTCGACATGTACGTCATGAGGTAGAGGGGCTGGACGGTACCCCGCATCGACGCCGGCAGGGTCATCGTGGCGGAGACGACCGCCGTGGTACGCCGCGTACCGGTGCCCTGGTCGTCGTCGATATACGTCTCGGTTCCCCCCCACCGGTCCCCGAAGCGGTGCTGCATCGAGCAGTAGACATAGGCGTTGAACAGCTTGAGCCCGCCGATGGTCGTCACGACATGGCAGCGGGTGGCCCACCGCGGGATCGGCACGTCGACGCGCGCCGCGTTCGGCCACACGTACCACGAGTTGTTCTCGGCCATGGCGAACTCGGCTCCCATGGGGAGCAGCGGGTACAGGCGGCGTTCCCGGCGGGTCTGCACCATGTCCCGGAGGTCAGTGATCATCGAGGAGGTGACCGTGCTGGTGTTGGGCGGGAGGTCGATGCGCGCCAGCGTGATAGCGGAGTCGCCGGGCCGGACCTGGGAGATGTCCGTGGTGGTCTTCGGGACGCCGGAGATGATCCGGGTGAAGACGTACGGCCCGACCTTGGGGTTCGAGGGCAGGGCCCAGTTCTCGCCCTGGGAGTACGGGTTCTCGATCCGCGCCACGACGAGGTCAGAGCGGGCGGCAACACCGGTTGCAGCGACGGCCACGGTGTCGGCGGTCGGGAGCCGGGCGACGTACGACTGGTAGGTGGCACCCGCGGCACGGTTGGTGATCGCGCAGGCTCCCGTGCTCACCTGCACAGAGGCCCTTGGCGCGAGGAAGCCCCGAACCTTGAGGTCGCCGGCACCGATGATCCCCTCGGAGCCCCCGAAGGCCGCGTAGGCAAGCACACGGGTGATCTCCGAGGAGTGCTCGGCGCCACCTTCTACGAACCACGGGACGGAATCCCAAGACATGATCATTCTCCCTACGTTGCTGAGGGAGGGCACTGTCACGCATGACTCATGCTTCTGTCGCGGCCTCGCGCCAGGGGTCCTGCGGGGCCTAGGCGTAGGCGTCGCGCCAGGCCACCACCATGCGAGCAGCGCCGGTCGAGTCCACTCCCCGCAGGGTCATGTCCTGCCGGCCGACCGGCAGCCTCATGTCCTCCATCCGCGGCGACCCCCACGAGAGGTAGCCGGCGACAGATGCCTCACCGTTGCGCAGGACGGTGCGCGCCCACGGCCGGGTGTCGATGGTGATGGTCTCGTTCTCGCCGATCCCCATGTCGAAGCCGATCGTCCAGCCGGGCAGAGAGCCCCGGGAGGGGTCACGCTCATCGATGGCACGGTCGACCAGTACGACCTGGGGCTGGCTGATCGGCCCGTAGATGGTGATGACGGGCCACGTGGGCCTGGTTCCACCCACCGTCAGGCCGCCGGGCAGGACGCTGGCACTCTCCCCGGTCATCGTGATGGGGTCCTTCAGCGGGCCCGCCAGGCCGCGGTGCTCAGGCGGCTGGAGTCGCACGATCTTGCTCTGCTCAACATCGTCGTACGCGAGCGCGTCCACGCACGCGAAGCTGGCAACGACGGACGTGTGCCCCAGGCGCGTCAGCCTGGACGCAGCCGGAGCCCACTTGCGGGGCCGGCCGTAGAACCGCCGCGCACGGCCCCCCTGAACGGTGCGCAGCACCGCGGGGACACCGAACCGGCGCCGCAACGCCTCCGCGTCCCACGCCTGCGCGGCCACCGACACGGCGTCGAGGTTGGCTCCGTACCGGCCCAACTGCGTCTTGGCCGCGGTGACGGTGTCCACGCCGATCTCGAAGGTGATCGTCGCAGCCCCCTTGAAGTCCTGCCCCAGCCGGACCGTATCCGTTCGGGGCATCGGGGTGTCACCGACATCGGCATCCGCGAACGTGATCTCGTACGGCTCCAGCAGGTCGTAGCCGGACCGGCGCGTGCCGAAGGTGAAGTCGGCGCCAGGCAGGATCCCGTACGGCTTGTAGGTGAGGTTCCATTCGCCCTCAGCCACCGGCATGTGCGCCTCCTCGGCGTATACGGCGCAGCTCGAACAGAGCATCGTTGAGCGCTTCACCCGGAGACATGGGGGCGCCGGTCATGGTCAGGTTGAGGTCTCCGCCCACGAGCGCGCTGTTCCCAGTGGGAACAGCGCCTCGGGATGCGGTGGACGTGATGCGGCTGGACTGGTGCAGCGAGACGGCACCGTTGGCGAACTGGGACATGGCAGCTCCGCCCGCCATCTGGCCGGGGTAGACCACCATGCCGCCGAAGAACCGGGCGACGGTGTCGAGGATGGCAGCGGACCGCTTCCGCTTCTTCGGAGCGAGCGGGATGTAGGCCTCACCCGGGGCGGTCTCCGGCTCGGCCCACAGGCGCATCTCCCCGGCCCGCGCGATCTGCGCGACGTGCCTCTCCGTGCCATTGGCGAAGGCCTTGATACGGCGGGACGCGTTGTGGAAGCCGCCCTCGGCGAACTTGAGGATGCCGCCATTCGCCCATCGGCCCATGCCCGCGATGTGTGGCGAGCCGTCCGAGTTCACGCCGTCGTACGACACGGTGATCGTGATGGTCTTCCCGTGGAGGTTGTCCACGTGGTTCTGGAGATTGTTCAGGGCGCCGATGGCGTTGCCGGTGGGCGCGCTCACGGTGACGTCCTTGCTGCCAGGGACGTCCCTGATCTTGTAGCCCAGGTCCTCCAGCGCCTTGCGGGCCTCGGCGGTCAAGGCGTTGAGCGTCGTGTCCTTGTCTATGGGGACGGACGCGATCTTGGTCTTGGCCGTTTCCAGCTCGGTGGCGAACTCGGCGATCAACGCGTTGATCGTGACGTTCTTGTTGGCCGGCGCCGCGGCGAGCTTGTCGATGAAGAACTGGAGTTGCCCGCGGGCCGCCTCCGTGGGAGCGCTGATCGACACCATCTTGCCGCCAGGCAGCATCGTGACCTCGTAGCCGATCCCGCGTAGCGCCGTGATCGCGTCCTCGCCTGGCGCGGTGACCTGGATGGTCTTGCCCGGGGGAAGGGTGGCGAGCTGCGTCTGGAGTTGGAGGATCTGGGCGTTGGCCTCCGGGATGCCCTTGGCGTTCAGGAGGATCGACACGGTGGACGGCATGAGGCCGATCGAGTTGGCGAGGCCTTCGGCCTGTTCCTTGGTCAGTCCGAGGTCCATGCCATAGGCGACGGCCGCCTCGCGGGCCTTCGTCATCTCGCCCTGGCCCTTAGCCAGGGCCTCGGACAGGGGTGTGCCGTTCGTCTTCGCCAGGTCGTATGCGGCTACGGCTGCGGAGGCGGCTGAGTCCCGCAACTCCTTGAGGTGCGAGTTGAAAGACTGGCCGCTCTTGGTAGCAGTGTTCACCGAGCCGTCGTAGTTCACCAGCTCGCCGGCGGCGTCCTTGAGCTTCTCGGTGTTCTCCTCCATGGCGTCCTTCACGGAGAGAATCGCCGAGTTCACGCGGGTCTGTGCGTCGTGGAACGACTCGGTTCCGCCGGTCAGCGCGTCGAGTGCTCGCTTGAGGGAGTTGACCCGCTCGTCCGCGCTCGCGGTCGAGTTCGACATGCCATCCACGGCGGTCTTGAGGCGCGTGTAGGCGTCCGTGCCCTGCTTACCGGCATCGTTCATCGCGTCGGCGCCTTCCTTGGCGTCGCGCATGCTCTTCGTCAGTTCACCGTTCAGGGACTTCAAGGCATCGGCTGCCTCTCGGTACCGCTTTGACTCCTCCCCGTCGCCCTTCACCCACGTGTCTTTGCCCTTGTTGATGTACTCCTGCTTGGCGTCGGCGAGTTTGCGGAGCTTGGTCTCCAGGTCGGATAGGCCCTTGCCCTGGTCGAGGTAGACGTTGGTCAGCTCGGTCAGGCCGACGCCGACGTTGCGGAGCTTGTCTACGAGCTTGCCCTTGCCATCACCGAGCTTGGCGTCCTGCAAGAGCTGTACGGCCTGCGCGCGCACGTTGGCGTCGATCGCGCCATTGGAGTCGCGCAGGGCCTGCGCGAGGGAGCTGATGCGCTGTTGTTGCGCAGCCGCCGCGCGGGATGCCTTCTCGTGGGAGCTTGCGAGGAGCCCGAGACCGATCGTCACGGCGGCGATGGCGACACCCCAAGGACCGCCCAGGGCGGAGAGCAGCCCGCCCATGCCCAGGCCCACGGAGCTGATGCCGGAGCGGACGGCTGACATGGCGCCGCTCATCCGGCCGGCTCCGGCCGCAGCGGTGGTGTAAGCACCGTTCATCCGTTGCCACACGCTGATGTGCGGGCCCATGGCGCCTGTCGAGACGCTGGCCGCGGTGCCGAGACCACGCACCGCGGTGGCCATCCCGGTCATCGCGGTGGCGACACCGCTGACGACCTTGAACAGCAGCAAGGCACCCAAGAGGTAACCGAGGGCGACCCCCAGGCCCGGGACCACGTTCATCAGGCCGTTGAAGAGAACCAGCAGACCGTTGAGGGTGGCGAGGAGAACTCCGAGCCCGGAGCCGGCCGCCGACAGGCTGGCTAGGGCTGACGCGATGTTGGAGATGATCCCGATGACCGCCGGACCGACCGTTCGGCCAAGGGAATCCAGGAAGCGGCCGATGCCCGGCATCAGTTCCGTGCGGATCTGGCGGACCAGGTCGGCAATGCCGTTGTCCTTGGCCATCTTCACCAGGCCACGGCCCAGGTCCCCCACCAGCATGTTCAGCTCGTGGAAGGTCGGAGCTGCGTCGGAGAAGAAGTTCTCCATCGCCTTCTTGCCCACGTCTGAGTTCGCCCAGCGGGAGAAGCGCAGCATCGTTCCCTCAAGGCCATTGAGGAGCTGATTACCCGCGTCCATCCCGGCCCGGCCCACGCCGGCCAAGCCCTTACTGAGGTAGAGCGTCGTGCGTCCGAGCTGGTCCGCTTTGTCCGCAGCGTGATCGAGGAACTTGGCCAGCGAGCCAGTCTCGCGTCCAGCCTGAGCGGAGGCCCGAATCCAGCGGGTGAAGCGTTCACCAGCCTCACCGACCCGTTCCACGAACGGGCCGGACGCGACGAGGAAGTGCCCGGTGGCGGCCGCCAGGTTTCCAACGCCATCGGTGATGTTGCCGATGACTTTGCTGTTCGTCTTGGCGACAGTCTTGAAGTCCTTGGCGAATGGCCCGGACTGCATGGCCTTCGCGCCTCGCTGAGCGAGCTCGCCCATCTGCCCGGCGGCGTCTCCGAGGGAGTCCCTCAGCAGCGGAAGGACCGCGTTGGACAGCGGCTTGATCTCGTCCGAGACCTTGGAGAAGAAGCGTTCCTGCACCGACTGGCGCATCTTCCGCCACTCGCCGCTCAGGCTCGCGACAGTGGTAACGGACTTCCGGGCCGACTCGGAGAGGCCCTTCAAGGACTCGTCCAGCGCCTGCTGCTGCGCCTTGGTCAGCTTTGAGCCCTCGGCGAGCTGCGCCTGCGCCTTGAGTGTTCCCTTCAGGGCCTCGCCGAAGCCGCCGAACGCCACCTTGGTGGCGATGGCGGCCGTACCGCCCGCGGCGATCAAGCCGGGCAGCGCACCAAGGACGCCGACAGCCGGAGCCGCCGCAGACACCAGCGCCGTCAGCGCGCCGCCGTACAGGGTCAGCGCACCAACGGCCGGCTGGATGAGCGTGACGAGCGCGCCCAGCCCGAGCATGCGGAGCATCCCGCGGCGCCGCGGCGCACGCATCTGCACCGGGACCTGCACCGGGTTCTGGTCGGCCTCGCCCTGCGCGCCGCGCAGCAGCCCACGGATCCGGTCGAGGAGGCCGCCCCTGCCGCCTCCTGCTCCGCCCTCGTCGTCAGCGCGGACGGGGACCCGGACTTCGCTGCCTGCGGCCTCGCGGGCCACACCCTCCAGCTCCGCCCGGATCCCGGACCGGTCAACGCGTACGTTGACCTTCGCGGTGAGCCCCTCCGAGGCTTCCTTGACGGCAGTCTTGAGCCGCTTGCGCAGGCCCTTGCTGTCGACCTCGACCTTGACCTTGACGGCCAGGCCCTCAGCGGCCTCCTCGACCTTCGTGCGGAGCTTCGCAGCGAAGCCGTCGAGGGCCGCGACGACCGTGACTTCGAGGCGGCCGGCCTGGATTCCCTCAGGCACCGGGGTGCACCATTCCTCTCCGGGCGGCCGCCGCGAGCATCTTGCGGTGGCCGGTCATCTGCGGGGCGGGGTGCTCCGCCGGGCTGTTCCCAGTGGGAACAGCGGCCGCCGTGGCGTACGGACGGGCGATCGTCCGCGGGCTCTCACGGCGCCGGTCAGCGGCGAGCACAGAGACCTCCTCGATGAGCTGCGCCAGGAGTTCGGTGTGCGGGGTCCAGCCGCCGATGGGCGACGACGCGACGCGGGACTCCTGGGGAAGACCGTCGAGGAGCACGGTCAGGCGGCGGACGCCGAGGAATCCGGGCTGTCCTGGCCGGAGCCAGATGCTCCGGGCGTCGAGTCGGTGGAACCTGCTGAGGTCGGACTCGACGTCTCCCCATCGCTCTCGGAGGAGTCGCCCGACCCGAAGAGATTTCCCAGGTCCACCCCGTAGACGGTGATGAGAGCCTTGGTCAGCCGGACATAGTCGCCGATCGACGGACGCACTACCACGAAGTCGGCGAAGCCCTCGTCGCCGAGCAGGATCCGGTAGATGTCCTTCACCGCGGTCAGGAACTGGCGAGGCAGCTTCGGCCGCTTGAAGAGCAGCTCGATGACCTCGCCCGACACGGTGGCCCCCTTGGTGCCCACGATGTCGCTCAGGAGCCCCACGAGGTCCAGCTCGTCGGAGAGCAGCGGGTCGAGGGCATCCGCCGGCACCTCGGCGGGGAAGAGGAACTGCTGGCCCTTCAGCAGGACGGTGATTCCGTGGGGGTGCTGCACCTCGCGGCGCTCGGCGTCCAGGTCGATGACGAAGCTCATGGGGGTGTTCCTCCCGGTGGGTGACGAAGCCCCGGGAACGTAGAGAGCTCAGCGTGCTTGCGTCTCGGGCAAGCAGGCGCCGCACGAGAAGCCGGCCCGTCTATCAACCTTGATAGATGAGAAGCGGCGAAGGAGTGTTCCCACTGGGAACACCGGCAGCGCGAAATACCCCCATGTGTCACCAGCACCCCGGGACCTGACCGCTAACCTCTATCCCGAACCTATCGTCCGAGCATCGGAGACCCATCTATGAAGAGTCTGGGCGGAGCAGCAAGGAACAAGAGGGGAGCGGGAGTCGGCGGCCAAGGAACGGCCTCAGCAGCCCCCAAGCAGCCTCAGAACTTCTACAGCAGGGCGGAGGGGGACGGGGACGCGCTCGACATCGCACTGGATGACGTCTCGCCGAACCCCTTCAACGACCTCCGCTCCATGGGCGACTTGGACGGCCTTGCCCGATCCATCAAGGAGGACGGGCTCCTTCAGGACATCGTGGTCATGCACACCACGGAGTTCGCGAAGGTCTGGCCGCAGCAGGCCGAGGGCATCGTCACCAAGTACGTCATCGCCTTCGGCGAGCGGCGGTGGCGGGCGGCGGGCAAAGCCGAGCTCCCCGAGATCCGCGCCGTCCTCAACAACGCGGTGGCACCGAAGATCCGCCGGGTCCTCCTGATCGAGAACCTCCAGCGCGTCGGCTACACCCCCATGGAAGAGGCACGGAACTTCCACCGGCTCAAGGTTGAGGAGGGACTCTCCTACCGGCAGATCGCCGACGAGCTGAAGATCGGCTCGACCCAGGTACATCGCCGGCTCGCACTCCTGAACCTTCCCGTCGAGCTCCAGGAGCAGGTGGACCAGGGGCTCCTGGCGACGTCCAATGCTGTGAAGCTGACGGAGAAACTGGAGACCGCCGATGAGCGGTCCGCCGCTTGGGCTCTCATGAGTCACTCCGACCCCGAGCAGCGCCTGAAGACGGACGCCGCCATCCAGGCAGTCCTGTCCGGAGAGGTCTCCACGGCCGCCGAGCCGGAAGTTCAGAACGTGCCGGTTCAGCGGGCCCCCGAACCCGCCCAGAGTCAGGGCGAGGAGGAGCACACAGCAGAGCCCTCCGACGAGGCCCAGCCGTCTGCCCCTCAGGTTGCTGCTGGGGACAAGAACACGTCCGAACCGCGCGGCGAGACCAAAACGGTCACGAAGCCGGCGTCACCCCTTCCCGCCACCGACCGCTCGGCACGCGAACGCAACAACGCAGCGGCCGACCGAACCGAGGCGTGCCTCCACCTCATCCGGAACGGATTCGTGCCGGACAAGAAGCAGCTAGGAGCGCTCTTCGCGCGGACCATGCTCTCCCCGATCCAGCAGGGCCCCGCCAAGACCCGCGCACATGTGTGGCTCCGTGCAGCGTCCCGCGAAGTTCTCGGCGTAAGCGATAGCGACAGCTACTTCCAGGCCGTACTCTCATCCGGCAACGACGAGCTGATCCAGCTCGCGACCTTCGTCACCGCTCTCGCAGCGAGCGAGATCCGGGCGAAGGACAACCGCCGGCAGTGGGACCGCACCGACGCCGCGCACGTCGAGTTCCTCATCCAGGCTGCGGCCTACCGGCCGCAGACCGAATGGGAACGCGACCAGCTCAGCAAGTTCTCCGTGGCCTTCCCGACCGACGAAGCCGCCGACGCGGCCACGGTCTGACCCCTTCTGGAGCCCCTGTGTCCACCAAAACTCTGCCCCGGCGCAACCTGCGCCCCAACGGTCGCACCTGGCCCCTCATCATCGCCGCGCTCATCATCTCGGGCGGCAGCGCGAAGACCACCACCATCAGCATCCTGGCCACGATCCTGGCCCTCCGCGGATACAAGGTCCGGGTCTTCGACTTCGACCAGCAGCGCAACCTGAGCCACATCTTCTGCGGCAAGCACCTGGACGACGCGGAGTTCCCCACGATCTGGGACCTCATGCTGGACACGGCCACCCTCGAAGAGGTCAGCGTCCCGGCACGCTTCCGTGTAGGCGACGGCTGGGACGACGACGCCTTCAGCGAGATCCCGAACCTCACGCTGGTGCGCGGGTCCCGGCACGTGAAGAACTTCGACACCGTGGCGGCCGCCGAACCCGAGCGCATGCTCATGGCCTGGTTCGAGCGGGTCTGCAACACCTACAAGGGTGACGACGACCTGTGGCTCCTTGACCTGCCGGCCAGCCTCAGCAAGCTCTCGGTTTCCACCCTGCTGCCGATGACCGAAGACGACGAGGTCTTGCCTCCGGTTCTGGTCACGAACAAGGAGGAGGAGGATCTCGGCTACACCTTCGAGGAGCTGGCCGAGATGGTGGAGCACATGACCACCCGCAGCCGTCGGCCGGCACCCACGATCAAGAACATCGTCATGTGCTCGACGCCCACCTCGCAGCGCAAGGGCGTTGAGTACCACGAGACCGTGGAGGCCATCGAGCGTCAGTACGGCGACCACTTCACGCTCCACAAGATCCGCTACACGGACGTGATCCCGCGTCAGCACCGCTTGCAGGCGACCGTGCCGGCCTTCGCGTCGTCCTCGGCGCCGATGGAGGACTACAGCAAGCTGGCCACTGCTCTGGGCTTCAACGACCTGGAACCGGCGTAGCGCAAGTAGCCGGTTCGACATGGCGAAGGCCCGTACCGTTCGTGGAAGTCCGCAGCTCCCGCGCCCGGTCCGGGCCTTCTGTCGTACCTCCCCAGACTACGCCGCGTTGGCGAAAGCGGGGTCGTTGGTGATCAAGTACCAGGCGTCCGCGTCGTCACCACCCTGGACGGCCAGGCGCAAGGGCAGAACGGCTTCCTTGGCCTTTCCGAGGTCGGTCTGCACGCCTTCCATCTGCATGGCGCGCGGGATGATGTACCGGTAGGTCTTGCCGCCGTCGATGACTTCGATGCAGGCTGCGATCTCCGATCGACCGCCGATCCGCGGCGGGGCGAACTTGTAGTGCTTCGCCCCCGGCTGCCCGCCGGCGGGCGTGATCTCGGTGATCGTTCCGCCACCGAAGACCGCCTTGAAGTTCTTCGAATTCCACTGCTGGAGGTCGACCTCGACAGTCGCCGAGTCACTGGTCTGGAACGTTCGGGACGGGAAGTCGGTCTGGGCGCTCTTGACCTGCTCGAACTGCGGCTCCTCGTTGAACTTCAGGGAGTCCTCGGTGGTGAGGCCGACCGAGAACCAGCCCGTCGGCATCGCGACGGTGGCGTCGGCCGGGGCCGTCGTGCCGACGGTGGCGAGCCAGACTCGGGTTCGAGCGGGGACGACGATTTCTGTGGCGTTGGTGATCTCGCCAGCCATGGCGGTGTACTCCTCGTGGCCAGGTGATAGGGCCGGGCCACGATGGGGAGGGCGCCTACTTAGCGTCCCGGGCGCCGAACGGCAGCGGGCAGGGATGGGCGGCGGGCTCACGACGGGCCTTCGCGAGCATCCGCAAGATCCGGACGAGCTGGGCTCGTTCCTCGATCGCCCTGCGGGTGCGGAGGCACTCGACGGGCGCGAAGGTCTCGGCTGGCACGTAGTGGATGAGGGCCTTGACCGTGAGGTTCGTTTCGATCGTTGCCGGGCCCGCGAGCGTGTCGTCCGAGGCGCCGCCGTCGTCGAGCTGGAAGTCGGTGACGGTTCCGATGGTCGTCCAGGCGCCGCTGTCGGTGGTGGGGGTGCCGACGGGAGCGAGGGACACGGTGGCGCGGCCGGTGAAGTTCATGAGGTCTCCGGGTTGGGGTGGAGAGTAACGAGCAGGCCCATGACCCATCGGGGCTGGCCCGTTTCCAGGGGGGATTCGAGGAGGACTCCGGACGGGCGGACACTGCTGACGACGGGGCGTCCGGCGATCGGCGCGGTGGTGGCGAGCTCGCTGGCGGCCACGGCGCAGACCTTGAGGATGCGGTGGAGGGCTGCGGGCCCTGGCCAGCCGCCAGGGTCGCCGTACAGCTCCAGAGACACTTCGGGCTCGGTTAGCCACGTGAGGTCGCGCAGGTTGCCGCCGGGCCCGAGGGCGACGCGCAGATGAGGCCAAGGTGCTTCCCGTGCACCGGAGACACGGCCAGGGCCGCCGAGCACCTCAGTGACTTTGGGGTGCTCGGCGAGCCAGGCGAGGACCACAGCCACCGGGTCTGCGTCCGCGATGGCGTAGGCGTCGCTCATCTCAGCCGCGCTCGCGGGCGATGTAGCCGTTGCCGCGCAGCTGGCGCGCGTAGTCCGGCGAGATGAGCGCCGTCTCGCCAGGCAGGTAGTCGCGGCCGGCGATCCAGAGGTGGTGGGCGAACCGCACCTTCTCCGGGGCCTGGCCCTCACGGAGGGGCGGGCCGATGACCGTCGCCGGCTCGGGGGTGGCGGTGAGCTCGTTGTCCGGCTCGGAGGTCGGGGTGGTGGTCTTCCTGGTCGTTGTCATGGGGCGGAACAGTGCAGTACCAAGCGGCTTGTGTCGCGTGCTGGCTCTGGGGCCTGTTCCCAATGGGAACAGGTCAGTGCCGTGCCGCTACGGCGGCCGCTGCTCGTGCCATGTAGTAGGCCCCCTTCGCCTCCAGACCCCCGGGGTAGACGGTGCCGATCTCGGCGGGGACGACCCACTCGCCGGTGGCGACGACCTTGACCGTGACGGTGCTGCCCGCGATCACGGGCGGCCGGGTGCTGATGTTCCGCGAGATGCCGTCGGGGATGGTGCGGGCGTAGCACCGGCAGTTCTTGAGGTTGGCCACCGCCCTGGAGGACTCGTCGCGGGGCGCCTTCATGTAGGTGATCGGTCCGACACCGCGGTGGTCGCGGTCCCACCGCATCGAGTTGATCTTGAATCGGAGGTTCCCTGGCACCTCCTGGTCGTGTGCCGCCACGTGTGTGGGGCGCACCTTGTCATCCGCCAACGTGATCCACTTCTTCGTGGGCGGGGCGAAAACCTTGGCCTGCCGCTCTACCTCGCGCGCGATCTCGTGGACCTTCGGAGCGATGAGGTGGGCGAGCTTCTCCTCCAGGCCGGGCTCAGGGTGGAACTTCGCCATCAGGGCACCTCGGGTGGGTTGAGGGTGGCGACCACGGCGATGTAGTCGGCCGCGCCGTAGCCAGGGACCTTCTTGAGCAGCGCGCTGACGATCGTCCACGTTCGGGTTCCGTCCCCGAGGAGATCGCCGGGCTGGAGCGGCCAGGCAGCCGGGGAAACCCGCAGCGTCCATGAGCCGTCAGCCTGTTCCGTCGCGGCGCCCGGCCACGTTCCGCGCGGCGTCGGCCGGGCGTCCGGCGGGGGAGGCACGGGCACGCCGTGGGCGTCCCGGCCCCAGGGGTGGGCAAGGACGTATGCCGTCAGCGTCCGGTCGGGCAGCAGCACAGCCATGGTCAGCTCACCACCGGCTGTACCGGCGGCCGCGGCCGTACGGCCAGGCCACGGCCGGGGCCCCGACAATCGGCCGGTAGAGCAGCTTTCGGTACCCCGAGAGGGAGTCGAGGGCGGGCAGCGCGCCGGCCTGCCCCGTGACGGGCGCCGAGTCGTAGCTGACCGACTGGCCCTCGGCGGAGACCGAGGTGACTCGCCGCTCTCCGTCGCCGGAACCGGGCTTGTTGCGGATCATCTCGGTGGCATGGGCCACGACGTACCGCACGATCGGCTCTTCCTCGGCGGCGTGGAGGCCGACGAGGAGCCGCACGTCGTAGTGCCCGTCTGCTGTTGGGGTGTAGCTGAGGACGGTAGTGATGTCGTCGTAGGACGGGGCCGGCCAGGCGCGGGCGTCGGAGAGGTCGTACCCGTAGAGCGGCGATACTCCCCGCAGGGCGTGTGGGCGGGGGATGAGCGGGCGGCCGAGGTAGCTGGACACGTCGGCCTGGGCCTTGCCGATATCGACGCGGAGCGCCTCGCGCTGCGCCGCCGTCAGCGGCAGGGGTATGCCCACCTCCTCCGCGATCTGCTCGGGGGAGACGAGGAGGGCCCCGCCCACGGGGAGGTCCAGCCGGACGGTTCGGTCGGTGACGGCCGGTACCCCCTGAGCGGGGATGAACGAGGCCGCGCCCCAGTACCGGCCGTCTGCGAGCCCGTCCGGCAAGGTGAAGGCGTAGCGGCCGTCCGCGAGGCGGCTCACCCCGGTCGACGCGGCGGCAGGCACGCCGTCCCGCTCGGGCCCGGTGTACAGCACGAGGCTGACGACCTGGCCTCCTTCGGATTCCGGGTCGCACACGAGCCCTGCGTGAACGGGCTGGTAGGTGTAGGTGCCCATGGGGCCCCCTTTCGGGTCAGGCGGGCGTGACGGTGCGCAGGAACGCCATGATTCGTCTGGCGATGTAGACGTGGCCGGCGTCGGTGGCGTGGACGCCGTCGGATCCGACGTACAGGTCCGCGTTGCCGTCCGCCTTGAGCGAGCCGGCGTTCCCGGAGCCCGTGATCCATGGTCCGTGGGTGGCTACGAGCGTCCCGTTGGCGTCGTACACCTGGCCGGTCTGCGGGGAGATGAACGGGAACCGGGCGTTGGCCGCCGCGGTGCGCAGCGTCGCGGTCGTGTTGACGTGGGAGGCGGCCGCAGTCCCCGTGGGCGACCAGCAGCCGATGACGTAGACCTGGCAGCGGGGCAGGGCGGTCCTGATCCGGTCGAAGAGGGTGGCGGCCGCCGCAGCGATCTGGCTCTGGTTGGAGGAGGCATCGTTGTAGCCGCCCCAGATGATGAGCCGGTCGGGTTCCCAGGGGATGACGTCGACCTCGGCGCGCGTGCCGAACGCGGCGAACGTTCCGGTGGCGACGTACCCGGTGGATCCGCGCGCTTCGCGCCACACGTCCGTGCAGCCGAGCATCCGGCCGACGCGGTCGACCCAGGTCCCGCAGCCGGCGCCCGTGTTGAAGGCCGAGCCGTCGGAGAGGGAGTCTCCCAGAACCATGAATCGGCCCCCTTGGAGGGGGACCTGCCACATGTTCGCGGTGGGCGGCAGGTAGATCCCGCCGAAGGGCATGGCGGTGAAGTCGAACCGCAGCCGCCGGGGGATGGCGCTGCCGAAGTCGATGGTCAGCAGGTGCGTCAGCCCGATGCCGGCGACTACGCCCCCGGAAGGCTGCATCAGGTCGGTCAGCTTCCTGCCGTCGATGGACAACCGGAAGGTCGTGGCGGCGGAGATGTGCTTGAAGCGGAGCTGGATGACCTGGGCATCGGTTCCGAACTCGACGGACCAGTTGGCTTGACCGGAGGCATAGGTGTTGGGGTAGCGGCTCAGTGGCAGAACGTACGTGTTGTCGGGGGTGCCGACGCCGATCGCGAAGTTCCCAGCGCCTGCCCAGGTGAAGGTGCCGCGTCGGTCCGTGCCCGACAAGGCGACGGGGTCCGGCGCGTACTTGATGTTCCCGGCGGCTGGGGTGGAGGTCTGGGCGGTGGTGATGGTGGGCGCCGGTCCGGCGTAGACGGCATCGGCGACGGCCGGGTCGGGCAGGTCCCGAACACGCCAGGTGGTCACGGGGCCGAGGGGCAGACTCGCCTGCGGCCAACCATCGGCGGTCTTGGGCCCGTAGAGGAGCCAGGCGTCAGTCTTGGTGCTGTCGATCCAGAAGTCGCCGACGGTTCCGTTCGCAGCGGTCGGCCGCGCCGCACCCGACAGGATGGAGGCCCCGCGCTCGCCCTTCACGGGCACGTAGTTGAGCTGCGCCGGGTCGGCGGGCATCAGCTTCGTGATGTCGATCTCGGTGACCGTGGAGGACAGCGTGACGGAGCCCGTCCGCGTGGTGCCGTCATCCAGGACCACGGTGACGGTGTACACCCAGCCCGTCGGGTCCATGCCCGGGTTGTCCGTCGCAACCAGCAGGAGGGAAAACTCGCCCTGCTCGTCCAGGTCGACCGTGGCGCGGCCGGAGATGATCGTGAGGGCCTGCTCCAGCTCGATCATCACCGGTGCCTGGAAGACGACGGAGCCCTTGTACGGGGTGCCGTCCGGGCGCCGGAACCGTCCGGTGACTCGTACCGCCTTGATGCCTGCGGGGATCGTCATATGGCCACCCCCTTGGGGAGGCCGCCCGGACGGGCGATCGTGTGGGTGTTCACCGCCACCAGAGGCTCCTTACTCCGCGGCCGAAGGCGGGTTGAGCTGCTCGTGGAGCCGGGCAACCACGCGGGCGACCTGGCCGCGCTTCAGCTCGGCGCCGATCGGTACGAGCAGCCGCGTGGTGGGGGTGCGGTAGGTTCCCAGCCCGACGTGCTCGACCAGGCGGACGGTGCAGCGCAGCGTGCTGCCGTGCGGCATCACGGGCACGAACACACTGTCGGGGTCCGCAGGCGGCAGGCCGGTGGCATCGTCCACGATCCGGTCGCCGAGCTCGGCGGGGAGCAGCTGCTGCGCCGTGGTCAGCGGATCCCGCTCAGGCACGGGCTCCGGCTCCGCGGGCGGTTCGAGCGGCGCAACGATCGGCGTCTTCGTCTCGACCTCGACGGATACGGCCTTGTTCTCAGGCGCCTCGGGCGCCTCGACCGTGGGCTCGGTCGTGGGGGCGGCCTCGGGCGTCTCCTCGACGTCCTCCGAGGTGGTCTTGCGAGTACGGGGCGGCACAGTTCCTCCTGCCGTTCGGGGCGTGGGCGGTGACTGTGGCGCGCCCAGGAGGCTTGCGTCGCGCCGTTGCCGCCCACTCGGGCAGCAACGGCGCGCGGTGCCGCAGCAGGGATCAGGCGTAGGTGAATCCGGCGGTCTTTGTGACGGCTCCGGCTTCGTCGCCGACGACGACGTTCACGGCTCCCGTCGTCCCGGCCGGGGTGGTGACCTGGAGGCGGCCGGAGGACAACACCTTCAGGGCCGTGCCGGGTGTGGCTCCGAACTTGACGTCGGCGACCCCGTCGAGATTCGAGCCGGTGATGGTGACGACGGTGCCGCCGGCGGCGGGTCCGGTGGCCGGGCTGATGGTGCCGATCGTCGCCGGGGGGAACAGCGCGTCGACCTGGGACTGCCGCAGGACGGCCCCGGTCTTGTACTTGAGGGTCTTGATGGAACCCTCGGGGACGGCGTCGCGGCTGTCGCTGGGGCGGCTGCCCTCGTCGTGGGTTCGGGTCGCGTACACGTCCGCGGTGACCTTCAGGTACGGGTCGCTGACGGGTGTGGCGGGGAAGGCGGCCTTGGTGATGCGGCTGCCGGCGGCGTTGTACAGGCCCATGGGGACTCTCCTTCTCGATGTCGGGGTGCGCAGGGTGCAGGACGTGGCGGGCTTGGGTCGCGGTCAGAGGATGCGGAGGTCGTCCCACCCGTCCGCGGTGACGGAGAAGACGAGCAGGCCCGGCTGGGAGACCTCGCCGGACCGCATGGCGTACCAGTCGGATCCGTTGTCGAGGGTGGGTGCCTGAACCCAGAGGCGGCCGGCGCCGAGCTGCTGCGCGCGGAAGTGGTGGAAATGGCCGGAGACCAGGATCTTGGCGTCGGCGATGGGCTGGCGCCCGAAGCTCTGGCCCTTCCACCAGTCCGCGGCCTTCTCCGGCCGGGCGTACTGGTGCCCGTGATTCAGGCCGACGATGGTCCCGGCCATGTCGAGCGAGACGGAGTCCCGCCACGGCTCTGGAGTGACGAAGCTGACGTGTCCGTACGCGTCGGTGTTGCGGGCGTAGGCGTCGGCGATCTGGGACATGACCTCGATGCCCCAGTCGTCTTCCGGCGGCCCTACCGCGTCCTTGCCCCTTCTGACGCGGGCATGATTGCTGCCGCAGGTGGCGGCGACGACGCGGGGGAAGGCGGTGGCGAGGCGGTCCAGGCCCTCGAAGGTGAGCCGCCGATGGACCCTGATCTGCTGGGTGAGGGTCAGGTCGTTGGTGAAGGCCTGCGCAGCCACGTTCTCGAATCCCTCGACGCAGTCGCCGGCGTCGAGCCAATACGCCGAGTCCGGGGCACGCCCGATCTTGCCGAGGTCGCGCAGGTGGTCTTCGAGCCGGTCGAATCGCTCGGCGACCCGCCCGACGAGTTCCTTGGTGCCGCCGTCCCGCCCGACCTTGCCGGCCTGCGGGTCGGCGTACACGACGGCGAGCGCGCGTGCGGCCCGCTCGGGAGCTGTGCGCGGCCGACGGCGGCGCCGCATCACGTCACGGATCAAGGTGTTGAGGTCTTCGGCGGAGGCCCAGCCGGGCTTCGTGGGCTCGATGAGGTAGCGGCAACGCCACACGGGGCGGGTGACGGCGTCCTCGCCCTGGGCGTCGCGGTGCCAGGCCGCGGGGTCGTGGCGGGCCTCCACGAGACGGACGCGGTAGCCGTCCGGTACGGCCAGGCCCAGCTCTTCGACGCGGGCGCGCCAGCCGCCTTCGTCCTGCGGTGGGGTGTCGGCGGCGGGGGCAGTGACGAGCATGCTGCCGCCGGGCTCGTACCGGACACCGGGCTCCCAGCCCTTGGGAGCCGTGGCGGCGGGGCGGGTTGTTTCCGGCGGCACGGTCTGTGCGGGGGACGCGGGGGCGAGCAGTGCGTCGAGGTGGTCGGCGAGGCTCATCGCGGGCACCGGCATCCGTTGGAGCCGCCGCGGCGCCGGTGCCGGGCTACGGCAGGGGACTGGACGGGATGGCCGCTTCCCGTGAGGGCGTCGGCGATCTGCGTTGAGGAGACGGAGGGGCTGTCGAGTACGTCCCGGACCTTGAGCGCCGTGTCCGTGTCGAGGGTGTCGAGAATCGTGCCGACCGTGCACCGGGGGCCGCGTGGGGCCGGAGGGGCATCGGCGAGTTGGGAGAGGGCCGCGAGCAGCCCGCTGGTGTCTGCCACGGCAGTCCTCGCTTCCAGATGGGCCGGGGCCAGTCGGCCTCTCCGCCAGATGGAGGAAGAGGCCGACTGGCCAGGTTGGGCGTGAGCCGAGGGAGGCAGGATCAGCTGTGCGGGGTCCAGTTCCCAATTACGAACGATTCAGGTCGACTTACCTCCAGGGCGAGACGTTCGTCCGCCCGGAACGTCAGGACGCCGCGCTCGAAGTTGTCCGAGTTCTCACTCGAAACGGTGACGGAGACGTTCTCGCGGTCGTAGAGCTGGGCACCCATCCCGAAGGCGCCGAGCAGGTACTGGCCGTCCGGCATTGCGGTGGTTTCGACCACATTGATGCGCCAGACCTTCTTCTGGGCGCCCACGGCGACCTGGAGAGCGACCCGGAACGCGCCGGTGTCGTCGGTCTCCACCTCGACCTCCTCCCACATGGTGGGGGAGAGGACGACGCCGGTCGGCTCGTACTCGGCGAGCAGGGCCTTGGTCATGGCCCGGCGCATCTGGATGCTGTACTTGTCGCTGGACCGGCCCGTGTACTGCTGGACTCCCGGGGTGTTGAACAGGCCCGTGATCGAGGTGCCGTCGCCGCCGGCGCTGTGGAGCAGGTCGTAGTCCTCGGCGAACTTGATGCCTTCGATCAGGCGCGAGTTGATGAACTGCTTCAGCCTCGGCTCGTCGGCCAGGATGTTCTTGTGCCCGTCGAGCATGTGGGCGATCTCGGCGATCGGGAACGAGACCGGCTCCAGCTTCAGCTTCGAGCGGGGGGCCCGGCCGAAGACGTCGCTGTCGAGGCCGGTCGGCGAGGAGATGCCGTCGGCCGCCCGTCGCTCGGCGACCTGCGCGGCGTTGTTGACCCACCCGGTCTCGCGGATACCCACGAGGACCGCAGACTTGGTCTTGGCGGACGGGAAAAGATCCCGAATGTGCCACTTCCGGCGCTGGGCCTCGGTGATGCCGAGATCCTGAACACCGCCGAGCGCCTGCGTGGTGTGGGTGCCGGCGGAGAGGGAGAAGATGCTTTTGCCCTCCATCTCCGCGCGGATGAACGGGCGGTCCTTGAAGTCGGCGCGCGCCGCGGCCTTGTAGGCCTCGGACTCCACGAACATGTCGCCCAGGCTCTTGTACTCGGGGCCGCCCGGGTTGCCGTAGAACTGGCCGGCTGCGGACGTGCCCTGGGGAGCGTCGAGGTAGCCGTTCAGCGACTCGGCGCCGTTGGCCGCGTCGAGCAGGCCCTTGATCTCCTGGGCGTCCTTGACGGCCTTGACGTACGCGTTGCGCTGCTCCGTGCTGACCACGAAGGCGCCGCTCTCCTCCTTGAAGGTGCCAGCGATGCGCTCGGCCTCCGCCGACTTCTCGGCGAGCTGCGACTTCAGGGACCGGATGAGGCTCTTGTCGGTGGCGGTAGCCATGGTGGGAATGCACTCTCCTGTGCTGGATGGGCGATGGCGTGCGTCGCTCGCCCGGCCAGCACCGGGACGCCTCAACGCGAGGCGTATGCAATGGGAGTCGAGGGTCTAACGTCTCGGGCTCCCGGGCACGAAAGGATCTGCGCCCGGGAGTGCGATGTTTATGCAGGTCAGAGGGTTAGGGCGGCCAGCATTGCCTTCACCTCGTCTGCGTCGAGACGGACCTTGTCGGCTTCCGGGTCGTCCTCCCGGTCCTCGTCGTCGGGTACGGCGCGACGGTCCGGCACCGCTTCCTCGGCGCCCGCGTTCCCACTGGGAACACCCGCGGCGGCTGGTGCCTCGGCCCCCTCTGCGGGCTGCTCTTCGTCATCGTCATCCCAGCCGTCCGTGATCTCGTACTCGCTGTCCCACAGGTTCAGAGACGAGCCCTTCGGTACGTCTTCTTCGTGCTCGGTCATGGGGAGGCCCTTCTTCGCAAGAGAGGTGAGCAGGTTGCTGATCGTGGGCTTGAGGTGCTGAAGGTGCTGCGACCGCGCGCCCGAGACTTCGATGAGCGCGGTGGCGTCCTGGAGGGCGGCGGCGGTCGGCTGAATGAACCGGGCGTCGATCACCTCGTCGCCCTCGACGGCGTGGGAGTCGCCGGTGATGGGCAGCGCCACTGTGGTGAGCTCGACCGGGGTGGGGGTGCCGAGGTCGATGTCGCGGCCGGTGACGGTGTAGGGGATGGCGTAGGTCGTGGTCTGGTCCCGGGCGTTGAGGGAGACGATCACACGGTCGGGGTATGTCGCCTCGATGGCCACGAAGAGCTCGTCGTCGTCGGGCGCGAGGAGGGCGCGGGCTGCTTCCCCGAGCCGGGATCGCAGCTGTTCGTAGGAGACGGGCAGCGGTGCGTGCATGGGCTTCTCCGGAAGCGGGTGGGCGGACTTGGCTTCGAGGACGATCTGAGCCGCCGACTTGTACGCCGTCGTGTGGCCTACGGAGGAGGCGGGAAGGCGGGCCGACTTCGCCTCGATCACGATCTGCGCGGCGGACTTCGCTTCGACGGGTGCGGGCGGCGCCGGCGGCATCTGCTGCGGGACGGCCGGGGTGGCGCCCGTGGCCGTAGGCAGAGGGGCCGCGGCCGGTGCCACGCCCAGGGGGACCAGCACGGTGTCCGGGCCGCGGACGATGGCGACCTGATCGAACGCCACGGGGGTGGCTGCCACCGGCGGGACATCGGGGAGGTCGTAGCCGAGCGTGATGTGCGGTGTGAACCCGTGCTCGGTACGCACCTTGTCCGCGTACACGGAGGTGCCGAGCGCCTCCACGATCCGCTGCCGCAGCTCGGCCAATCCCGGGACGTCCACCGGCACCCACGTGGGCTCACCGTCTCCGGTGTCGGGGAACCGGCCGATACCGCCGACCGTGCCGTTGAGCGGGCCACGCCCGGACACGGCGGAGGCCACGGTGTCACGGAGGTCTTCCGGGCCGCCGCCAAGGGCCGCCGCGTCTCCGAGGTAGGCGAGGGTGATGTGCAGGTGCTCGGCCGGAGTTCCGTCCGGCTGCGCGAGCTGCGCCGCGACGTCCGCAGGCAGGCGCAGCGCGACCATGGCGCCGCGTCCGGTCGCCGTCTCGGCCGCCTTGAGCTCGACCGCCGACCAGGTGGCTTTGCGCTCCAGACCCTCCCCGGCCAGGCCCGTGGCCTTGACCTCCAGGGAGCGCGTCATGGGGTGGGCGCCGTGCAGAACCGGGCTGATCTCGTAGAGGTCCAGGTCGTGGATGATGCGGACCCCGTCATGGCGCTTCGACGCCCCGCCAGTGACGACCTTGTAGCCGATGGAGAACTGGGCTTCTCCATTCTCGTGCCACTGCTTGACCTGCTCGTACGTGTCCCGGCCGCGGGTGGTGCGCAGGTTGTACTGGACCGTGGCCACCAGGGCTCCGGCTTCGCGCGGCCAGACCAGACCACCGGGTATCGAGGCGAAGCGGGGATCGCCCGGCAGCCACTCCTCGACGTCCAAGACGGTACCGACGGGGTCCTTCCACTCGTGATGCCAGGCGGCCTTGACCCTGCGCGTGGCGAGCGTCCGGGAGAACGCACCGGGAACGATGAGGTCTTGCACCTCGTCCACGACCCCGGTGACGGCGTAGATGGCGCGGACGACGCCCTTGTTCACTGACAGGCGGCGGGTTGGGGTGTTGGGCGACGGCGGGGTGCGGGGCACGGTGGGTTCCTCCTGGCGGACGTCTCGGCGGTCCGCACCGTGCCCCCACGGACCGGCTAGTGTCCTGTGCTCCCCACGCCGTGGGCTTCCCCGAGCCCGAGCCCGATCACGGCTTCGCCTTCTTCTTGCCCTTGCCGAACGGGTTCTCGTCCTCGGCCTCCTCGTCCTCCTCCGGCTCTTCCTCGTCGGTCTCCGCCGCGAGCTCGTCCTCCGCCGCCGGGTCGGCCGGCCCCTCCGGTGCGGCGGCGGGGTCCCCCGCAACCGGTACGACCTCGTCAGCGGTCCCGAAGTCCAGCGGTGAGGCGTCTTCGGGCGCCGGAATCGTGCCTGCGCCGGGCACCGCAGCCTGCTCTCCTTCTGCCGGGTCCGCGCCGGGCCCTCCGGCGGCCGCGCCGGTCCCGCCGGTCTGCGCCATGCCCGAGTCGTCCACGTCGATCGCCCAGGCGTCCGGGTCCGAGTACCGCCATACCTGGCCGGTCTCGTCGCGGACCCATCCGGTGAGGGTCCCGTCCTCGGCCTTGTCCAGCCATGCCTGCTCGCCGGCCTGCCCGGAGAACGCGGCGAAGGCCTGCGCAGGGTCTGTCTCGTCACCCTCGTCGTACACGTCACCTGCCCAAGGGCGCGCGTCGTCCTGCTGCGGGGGCTGGGGTTCTGGCGGCGGAGGCGCGGCCGGGTCGGCTGCGGGATCGGCCTCGGGCTGGGGAAGCGTCTTCACGGCGTATGCGTAGTCCACGGGCGGAAGATCCGGGCCAGAGACGCCTAACGTCTCGGGCTGATCCCCTGCCGCGGCTGCGGCTCGCTCGCTACTCTCGACGCATGACTACGTTGACCCTGTCCATGGACGACGCCCTGGCGGCCGAGGTCGAAGCGGAGGCCGACCGCTGCGGCCTTCCGGTCGACGAGTACGTTGCCGCGGTGCTGCGCGCGGCCCAGACACCTGGAGGCGGCGGCCGGGAGGCCCGTGCCCAGGAGCTCGCTCGCGGGGCGTTCGCGCACTGGAACGCTGCGGGGCGGACCGAGGACGGGGCGATGAGCATGGCGGAGGTCTTCGGCCGGTGACCGCCGTCCCCGCACGGTTCGCGGCCAACGTCGGCCGGACGATCCGCGAGCTTCCCGTGCCCGAGCGCGAAGAACTGCACGAGGCTGTACTGCGCGCATGCGCCGACCCGTGGTCCTGGCCGCAGGCCGACAAGTACGAGATGGACGACTCGGTGCGCGTCATCACGACGCGCACCACCATCGTCCACTACGTGATCCTGCCGGGCCCTGACGCACACCTGTGGGTGTTCGCCATCATGGTGTGAGGCGCTATCGCCGTGTGCGCTGGGCCTGCTGGACGAGGACGTGCAGCCCAACGGACGTGAGCAGGTAGGCGGCGGCCCCCGCCGCAAAGCGCGGTCCACTGAGGCCGTCTCCGGGCAACACCACGGCGGCGAAGACGAGTAGCGCGACAGTGGCCGGCACAACTGACTCGCGCACAATGTGCCGTGTTCTAGCCACTGATGCTCCTCCGCGTCGCCGGATCCGTCGGGAGCAGCCTAGGACACCTCCACAACCTATGTGTGCGCCCGAAGCGCCGTGATCACGGTCTGACCTCGACCACTGCGGTGTTCTGCCGCAGCAGCGCAAGCACCGCGGACGTATCCGAGGCCGACAGCATGCGCCGGGGCCCGAGCGGGCCGAGCAGCACAGGCCGACCCGTGTGCTGCTCGACCAGCGCCCGCACGCGGCGGGATCCGATCACCGGCCGGTCCTCGCGGCCGGTGATCTGGACTTCGTACGCGGCGCCGTCCTCCAGCGTCCCTGTCACCATCATGGCGTTCTCCTTCTACCGGGTGGCGAGCAGTCCGAGGAGGAAAGCTCGCAGGTCGTCGTCCTCGTACCAGCTGCCGGAGAACAGCGTCCCCAGCCCCAGCGCCACCAGGTCGCCGGTTCCACCCTGCTCCGTGCGCCCGCGGAATAGCCGGGCCAGAAGCGCGTCCAGGCTGGTTCGGCGCCGCGCTCCGGTCCGGCCGCTGTGGGTCCGGGTGAAGTGGAAGGCCTCCTGGGCCGCCAGCAGGTCGGGGTAGTGCTGCTGAAGGTGGGCGAGCAGTGCGTGGGCTGCCGCCCGTCGGCCGCCGTCTCCGAGGTCAGCGACGGTCGCGATCCGGCTGTCCGGGTCGTAGCCGCCTGCATCTCCGCTGCGGGCTCCGATGAACCGGGCCTCTGTCGGCGACAGCCAGTCCCGGGGGATGAACTGGGAGACGTCCGTGAGCGCGCGGACGGCACCCGGGTCGCTGTCGGGGGTGGTGACCAGCGATGCAGTGGTACCCGGTCCTACCTCGCGGACCTCGGCGATGCTGTCGCGGACGGCGCCGGGGAGCGCGGCCGCGTAGGACTGCTGGAGGCGGGCCGCTTCCTGCCGAGCAGACTGCGCCTCAACGCGGGTGGCGGCGATCTCCAGGTCCGCATCCGGGGCCCCGCCGGCTGCCGCCGCTTCGAGATCACGAAGGCGGCGTTCTGCCGACTCGGCGTAGTCCGTGGCGTGCCGGACGGTGCCGTGCGGGTCATCCCCGAGCTCGGGCGCGGCGGCCGCGAGCCGGGCCACCACGTCCTGGTCCACGTCCTGACCAGCAGCCCTCAGAGCGGCCAGGTGACGCAGGGTCTGCGGGCCGGGGCCGCCGTCGACCGCGCGTTCCGCGGTCCACCGCACACCGTCCTGCACCGGCGGAAGCTGTCCGGCCGCCAGCGACGAACGCGTGGTCGGGCGGTACCAGCGGGCCCGGCGGGACACCTGACCGAAGCGGCCCGGCGCCGGAAGGAGCCGTGCCCAGTGAGCCACCCGGTCACCGAGCGGCAGCCCGTCAGCGTGCTCGGGAAGGTCGGCGGCCGCGGCCAGGCGGCGCAGACGGCGCGTCTCGGGCCACGAGCGGACCCGCTGCATCAGGCCGCGACGGAAGCGGGAGATCCGCTCACGGACACGGCGCAGACCGGCCCTGCCGCTCCGCCACAGCTTGGCCAGAGCCTTCAGGAAGGCGGCGATCAGCGCGATGAGCTTCTGCGCGAGCAGGACGAGCCCCGCCACGATGCGCGCCAGGACCCCAGGGCGGCGGCCGGCAGGCACGTTCGCCGCGATCCGCTCTGCCGTGGCGGCTCGGGTCGCGGCCATGCGCTCGGCGAGCTGCGCCACGATGGCCGCCCTGCGCTCGTCGGTGAGCGGGCCGCCGCTCGCCGCCGCCTGAAGCGCTTCGCCCACGGCCTCGTCGGCGTGCTGAGTCACGGCTTCGTCCACGGGGCTCTGCCCGTCGTCCGGAGCGCTGTCCGGCCGGCTGCGCAGCGCCTCGGGAATCAGGCGGAGCAGGTCCGCCGCGCGCCGGGCGGTGTCCTCCTCCGATTCCCCGTCGAGCGGTTCGAGGTCGTCCACCGTACGGAGTGCCGCACGGATCGCGTCGGTACGGGCGCGGGATGCCTCAGGGCGCAGTGAGCGCACCAGTTCGTCGTGCTGGTCTCCTTCGACACCGGTGTTGGTGATCGCGGCGAGTGCACCGTTGCGAGCCTGGCGCATGGACGCGCGCAGGCTCTCGGGGGTGAGCTGCTGGGCGATCTGTTCACGGAGCTGGTGGATGCTTCCCGGGGTGTTGGTGCCCTCGATCGCGTTGTCGATGACGGCGCGCACCACGGCGTCCGCGTAGTCGGCACGCAGCTGGTCGGTGTCCGGACCCGGGTTGGGGTCGCGCGGTTCCGCATCCGGGTCGTCCGTCGGGGCCTCCGGCTCGGGGAGCTGGTAGAGCGGATCGCTGGCAGTCAAGGACCGCTTGAAGCGCATACCGTCCTCGTCCTCGATCGTGAGGACCCGTACGCCGCCGGGGACGTCCTGGATCTGCACGACGCGGTACGCGGCCATGGTGTCGCGGTCGAACTCGCCCGGCAGGGCGATGGTGTCGCCGACACCGACGGTGCCCACGGTGCCCGGCTCGGGTGTCCCGGCCTCCTCCACGTCGTTGCCGGCCGCAGCGTCAAGGTGGTCCGCCGCGCGCTGTGCTGCCCGTCCTTCCGGGGTTGCGGTGTCGGCGCCGTCTCGCAGCTCCTCGGCCAAGGCGCTGGCCTGCTCCGCAGTGACCGGCAGGTCGTTGGCGATGCGGGCTGCCGCCTGCTGGGCATCGGGGGAGTCGGTGGGGGCCTCACCGCGGTCCGCGATGGCGTTGCGCTCTTCGGGGGAGAGCTGGGGCTCCACCGTCGGCCCGTCGACAGGGTCCACGGCCGGGGCCAGCTCGCGGCTCGTGATCTCGCCCTGGCTGTCGGGAGCGTCCTCGGGACCGAGGCGAACCGGGCGACCCTCGGCGTCCAGAGCCCGCATGTAGGTGGCATCCGCGCCGCCGTCGAGGCTGTGCAGTTCGCCGCTGGTGGTGTCCACCGCGGTGATCCGGGTGTGGGTGGGGGAGACCTCCTCCTTGCCGGTCACCTCGACCGTGGTCATGCCGTCGGGGCCGTCCACGATGATCGAGTCGCCCTTGTTGATGTCGGTGACCGGAACCCTCTCCAGCCGCCCGACCTTGGCGGGCTGGCCGCTGTCGACGTCCTTGAGGCCGCCGAGGACACGGAGGTCGGTGGCGGGCCGGTCCTCCATCCCCTGCGGGGTGGCAACGGTCGCGGTGTCCCCGTCCACGTCTTCGACGGTGCCGAGCATGTTGCCGTTGCGGTCTCCCACGACGTTGCCGGGGCGTACGAGGTGCCCGTCGGCGGTCCAGCCGCTGGGCCGGGCGGCGCCTCCGTCGGTGACGTTCAGGGACGTGGGGGAATGGGTGTCGTCACTGCGGTCGTCGCCGAACTGGACCCGGGCGCTGTTGGCGTTGGCGCCGGTAACGACACCTTCGCGGCCGTCGGCGTCGGTGACGACCGAGCCCGGGAACAGGCCCTGACCGCTGCGGTCGGTGGGCACGCGTTCGGAGATCCGGCCGGCACGGATATCGGCTTCAGCACCGGTTTCCGGCGCGCCCTGGACGCGATCGTTGTCGTCGCGGGTGGCGCGGGCTGCGGTCGCGTCGGGCATCACCCACACCGACTCCCGCTTGCCGCGGCCGTCGGGAGTTTCGGCGATCAACACCCGATACATGCCCTGCACTCGGCGGGCCTGGACGGTCGTTATCTCCTTGGGCCCGTCCACCACGTACCCGGCGAGGGTGCGCGGTGTGCCTGTCTTCGTGATGCCCTCGATGCGCACCAGGTCGCTGATGCCGAGCTCGCTGACCTTCACCCACTCCGCAGGCCGGCCGTCGACCGGTTCGGGCTCGGCGTCCGGCTCCGGAGCAGCGTCGTCACCAGCAGGTCCCTCCTCGGCCTCAGGGCGGCCAGCCGACGGGGACGTGTCAGCGGGGCGCGCGGGCCGTTCGACGGCCGGTTCCGCGGTGTCGCTGGAGGTACGCCCTTCGCCGGACGCCGCAGCCGGTTCCGGCACGTCAGGCGCGTCCGGGGTCTCATCACCAGCGTCAGGCAAGGCAGCAGCCTCACCGGTGTTGCTGGTCTCGACAACGCTTTCGGCCTGCTGCGCCTGGGTGCGGGCCCGGCCCTCGTAGTCGATGCCGTCCGTATCCGGGTCGTACCGGTGCTCGGGAGCCCGCTCACCCACGGCCACGCCGTACCGCAGCTGCTCCTCGCGGATCTCGACGTCGCTCAGGTTCGCGCGGCGGAACACCATCGCGTCCACCGGGACGGTGATGGTTTCCTCGCGGCCCCCGTCCTCCCAAGGGGTCTGACCGACCCGGACACGGTAGGCCCGGGTCTTCACTCCTCCACGCTTCAGCGTGACTTTCCGAGGCATCCCGCGCAGGTAGCCCGTGCTGGTGACCATGGAGCCGGTGGAGGCGCGTACGCCCGAAAGGCGCACCACTACGTCGCCGTCCAGCAGCTCGCCGACCGGAACCTCCTCGGACTGGTCGAGGACGTCGTCCGTGATCAGATCGGCCAGAGCCTGCATCGCGGCCCTGTACTGGTTCTCCCGGTGATGGGCTGCCCGCGGGTCTTCAGGCCGAAGGTGGTCCAGCGTCTTGGCGAGGCTGCGCTCAAGAGCCCTCGGGGAGATGTGGACGTTCTCGTCCTGCGGCTTGTTGTACCGGTCTTCCAGCCACCGGAGTTCGTCGATGGCGGTGGCGACGTCGTCCGCAACATCTCCGCTCACCGTCCGGCCGGCGCCCAGAGCGCGCAGGAGTCCGTCCAGGGCCTCGTACCGCTCGACCTCCTCGTCCGTGAAGTCTCCTGCCGGCAGGCTCTTCGGGAAGAACATGTCGTGCCACCGGTCGAAGTCGCTCGCCATCTCCTTCGTCACCCGGCTCGTGTCCGGGGGACCGTCCTTCAGTCCTCGGAGCACCATCTCCGCGATGGCGGCCTCACGACTGCGGTAGATCGGTTCCTGGAACGTCGGGAAGAACTGGGGTACGACCTGCCACTTGGGCTCGTAGCTCTCGGGGTAGAGGGTCCGGTTGTAGATGTCCAGGTCATTGATGGAGCCGAGGAGGCGGCCGTCCAGCCACACCTCGTGCCCGTGGTCGGTGGGAAGCGCCGGGCCCGGCAGTGTCGCCCGTGCAGTCAGCTCCTGCATCCGTTCGAGGCTGCCGAAGCGGCGGATTGCGCCCTCATTGGAGACCACGTTGCCGTAGCCGCCCTCGTTGGGCCCCCAGAACGGACGAAGGTCCAGCTCCGGGTCGCCAGACGGAGCACCATCGTTGGTCTCCCTCTTCTGCTCCGGCGCAGGGCTCTGTCCCCCGTCGCCTTCGGGCCGTGCCGTAGCCGCAGGCGAGTCACCTCCGACCCCGCCGCTCTCGGCGCTACGTTCCTGGCTCGTGTCAACGTCGTTGCCCAGGCCTTCGTTCTCCGCGGCTGCGGCCTCCCCAGCCGCCGAGCCCACGGTCGGAACCGCTGAGGCGTCGGAGTCCGTACCGGCGGCTGCGCCGGGGGAGTCCGGGCTCTCGGCGGACTCCTCGATCCCGCTCCCGGTGTGGTCCGGCCCGTCCTGCTGCGTCCGCGCGCGGATGAAGGAATCCCGCACGAAGTCGATGGCGTCGGTGAGAGGCTCCCCGCGGGAGTCACGCCACTGGCGGAGAGCCTCCGCGTCGAGCTGCGGCTGCGCCCAGTTGATGCCGTCTCCGTTCTCGTCGCGCAGCCGCTCGTACTCGCCGGCCAGCAGCCGGGCACCTTCACGCCCGCCGATCTGGTCGCCCGGCGCCTCCCAGCCCTCCAGGTGCAGGCCGTTGGCCGCGACCCCGAAGCGCCAGGTCGCTCCGGTGTTGGTCCAGGTGATCAGGTTGCCGTCAGGGGACAGGTTGAGGCTGTCGTTGCTGGCGAGCTGGCGAAGGTACTCGGCGTGCCGCTCGGGGTCCGCGCCTTGGGGCGCGGGGACGTCACCGGAGCGGTATCGGGCCAAGAGGGTCTTCAGCCGGCCCGGTCCGTCCAGGTCCCCAGACGAGCTGCTTTCCCCGTGGTTGTTCCGGTCACGGTCGCGGTCATCCTTCGGGAGGCGTGGAGCGGGCGGCTGGCCACCGCCCGGATCGCCACCGGCGGCGTCCGGCTTCCTGCGGTCGCGGTCACGGCGGCGCCGCTGCTGCTCTCGACGGCGATCCTGCGGCTGGTTCTCGCCGGAACCCTGGCCGTCGCGGCGGTCATCGCCAGCGTTCTCGCCCGGCGGATGGGCATCAGGCGTGTTCGGCGGTCCCTCACCACCGTCGCCACCGTCGCCACCGTTCTGGCGGCGGCGAGGGGCCTGCCCATCGCGGTCTTCCTCCTGGTTCTCGGCCTCGGCCTGGGGTTCCTGCTGTCCGACTTCCTGGTCCCTGCTAACCGAGTCGTCCGCTGTGTCGCTGTTGTGTCGTTCGGCATCGCGTTCATCGTGGTTGGAGACGAGGAAGGCAATCGCCTGATCCCTGTCGTAAAAGTCAGACTGACGACGGTTGCTGGCGTACGCCTGCCAGAAGCCGCCAAAGCGATGGATCCCGCCGACGTCCTCTCCATCGGCCCTGACCCGGAACTCTTCGCTGTCGGCGTTGGGTTGCGACCGGTCGGTCTCGTGCAGCTCGGCACGCGCCACCAGGGCGTTGATCCGCTCTTCGCCACCCAGCGACTCCCTGTCGCGGGCGTGGGCATCCGCGCGCTGCTCTCGGTGCTTCTTGAGGGCCTCCAGATTCTTGCGCACCCAGTGAGGTGTGTGCGCGGTGTCGGGGAGATCCGGAGCATCTTCGGCCAGCCACCGCTCCGATTCCTCGATCCAGCGGTTGAGCCGGTCTTCGGAAACCTCCCGCGGGTGCGCCGGGAAGTGGAAAGACGGGCCGCGAGCAATATTGAGCAGCGGCGAGTCCTTCGCGAGTGCCTGAGCAGCCGCGTCCTTGGTGGGATACACGGTGCCGCTCGGCTTGCCGTCCTCTCCTACGACCTGCCACTGGTCGCGCTTGCCCTTGATGTCTCCCGCCCAGTTGTCGTCCACGTAGACGCGGGCTCGACCCCGCTCCGTGTCGGAAACATCCCAACGAGGCCGCAGGCGCGGATCAAGGTGAGACGCCATGAGCCGCTCAGCCTCGGCCTGAGGGATCTGGTCGGCGCTGTGCAGGAACCGGATCTTGGGGCGCGCTCCGCTCTCGTGCGCGGTCGCGATAGCCACGGCCGCATCTCGGGTGGGGTCCGGCTGCACGTACCGCCCGTGGTCCCACTGGCCCCCAGAGCCGGAGAAGAAGCGGTCGGCAACGGATCCGCCCTCCTGGTCGTACGCTCGCCAAGAGCCGTTGGCATCGTTCAGCCTGCCGATGGGCTTGCCGTCGAGGTAGACGACGCGCTCGACCTGGTTGCCGCGCATATGGAGCTCGCCAACTTCGAGAGGCTTGCCGTTGTGCTCGCCAACCCTCTCGCGCTCGTCTTCCGCACCCTTCCATCCGAGGGTGTTCGTGTGCTGCTCGCCTTCGTCTTCGCCGCCCGAAAGCAGGGCCGGGGCGGGTGCGGGCATCCGCTCCACTTTCCCGTCCAGCAGGATCGTTACGGCGTTGCGCGGGGACGGGCTCTCGCCTTCCGCACCGATGTAGAGGCGCCACGCCTTGATGCGCTTGCGGTCTCTAGAGGCCGTGACCTGCTTGGGTTCGGCAAGGAGGAAGCCGCTGCGGACGACCGGGTTGCCTGCTGTGTTTTGCGTCTGTACGCGGACGTAGTCGCCGGCCGACACCTGCTCGGGATCAAGGAGTTCGACGTCCTCGCCGTCCGCCTTGCTGTCCGTTGCGAGGGCATCGTTCAGTGCGCCGCGGTCCGATTCGGAAGGGCTGGAAGGCTGGTCAGTCGATTCCCCTTCGGCGTCGGGCTCGGGGGTCGGAGTAGGCGTTTCCTCGGGCTGCGCTGCGTCGGCCGGGGCATCGCCCGCGTCCGCCGGCTGCTCAGCGGCATCGTCGGCCTGACCGGTTGAGGAAGACTCCTCCGTACCGTCAGCGGCCGGGACGCCGTCGGGCTCGGACTGGGCCGGCTCGCTGGTCTTGCCGTTGTCCGGGGCCGTTTCCCTGGTGAGCCCGTCGAGATCGGCCCGTACCTGCTCGGGGTCGAGCGTGACCTCGCTCTCGGAATCTTTGCCGTCTGTCGCATCGGAGGCCGGGGCCGGCAGGCTGTCCCGCTTGTCCCGGTGCTTGGGCAGGTAGGCGTCGATCGCGTCCGCGAGTTCGCGCAGGGGCGCCTCCACCGCCTGCTCGTCGTCATCGAAACTGTCCCGCAGCAGTTCAATGCTTTCACGGGCGTCCAGGAGGCGGCGCTCCGTGGTGTCGTACTCGCCGTCGTTCATGGCGGCTACGGCGTCCAAGACGGCGCGGCGAATGAGCTTGATGCCGTCGGGGACGCGGTCCCCGGTACCCCAGGTCTCGATCCCCGTCTTGTGCAGGCGGGTTTCTGCCGCGTCCACGGTGTGCAGCTCGGCGTGCAGGTCGACCAAGGCGTTCGAACCGGCCTGCGGCTCCTCCTCGGCCGTCTGCCCGGCGTCCTGGTCGGGCTGGTCGACAGCCGACACGGACGGCTCCCCGGCGTCCTGCTCGGGCTGCCCGGCGTCCGGCGCGGACGGTTCTTCCTCCCGCAGGGCAGCAAGCTCACTGCTCACCTGCTCGGGGTCCAGTACGGTCTCGCCGCGCTCCTCGCGGGCACGCTGTACCTTCTCGCGCTTCTCGCGCTCCTTGGCGGCCTTCTTCGCTTCGGCGTCCGGCCACAGGATGCGGGGGCGGCCCTTCTCGTCCGTGCTGATGGACGGCGGGGCCGGCGTGCGGGGCAGGAGGTCGGTGTCCTGCGCGGCCGCGGGGTCGTCAATGTCGCCGGAGTCCTCGCCCGCGGCAATGCGGGCCTCACGGAGCTGGTGCTCCAGCTGCTCCAGGCGGGCGGCCTTCTCCTTCCCGGCTTCCGGGCTGCTGACCTGGCGGCTCTGCTCGCGGATGATGGCGCTGACGAGCTTGGAGCGGCGCTCGGCGGCCTCCAGCTCGGCTGCCTGCTCGAAGGGCCTCTTCACGCGCTCGCGAGCGGTGGCTGCGGCGCGCTCTTCCTGGCGGAGGTGGCTCTGCGCGCGGACGATCTTCTTCTCGACATCGGCAAGGGAGTCTTCGAGGCGCGTGATGCGCAGGTTCGACTCCGTTCGGAGGTCTTCCTCCGTGTAGGTGTGGCGGCTCTGGGGGACGTCCGGGATGCTGATGTCCACCTGGTGCACACGGCCGTGGTTGTCCCAGGACATGCGGTACTTGGCGGTGACCTCGATGCCGCCGACCCGGCCGATGACGGTCGGTGGCCGGCTGTCGCGCGGGTCGTTCTGTCCCTGACGAAGTACGGCGAGGGCGGCGGTGGCCAGGGCCTTGGAGGCCTCGTCGCGCTTGGTGAAGTCGGTGTTCCCGATCGTGGCGTTGAAGTCGTCGCCACGGGTGTTCTTCTTCCGCTTCACGACGTCCTGGAGCTGGGCGACGAGCTGGTCGGTCGCCTTGCTCAGCCGCTCGGTGGCCTGGATCGTGGACTTGTAGCCCTCAATCGTCCGCTCGTGGCCCTTGAGCTTGCGCTTGAGGATCGCGAGGGAGGCCTTGACGTTCGCCTGCTCCAGCAGGTGCGGGTTGCCGGTGGAGATTGCGGTGACCTGCTCGGCGTTGAACACGCCGTCGGGGATGTCCTCGACGGTGCGGTCGGTGAGGTTGCCCTTCATGAGCTGGCGGATGAACTTCGCCTTGCGGGCGACGGTCTGCCAGGAGAAGCCGTCGAAGGACTGCTCGGTGACGTACTGGAAGATCGCCACCTCGGGGTTCATGTTGCCCTGGCGGATGATGCGGCCATTGCGCTGTTCGAGGTCGGCGGGCCGCCACGGGCAGTCGAGGTGGTGCAGTGCCGTCGCGCGGAGCTGGACGTTGGTTCCCGTGCCCATCTTCGCGGTGCTGCCGACGAGCACGGCGATCTTGCCGGTCCGGGCGTCATGGAACAGGCGCGCCTTCTCCGCGTCGTTCTTGGCCTCGTGGATGAAGCGGACCTTGTCGGCCGGAACGCCCCGCTCGACCAGCAGCTCCTTCAGTTCCTGGTAGGCGGGGAACGGGGACTCGGCCAGCTCGTCCATGCTGGCCGGGCTGTCGCCCTTCTTCCCCTTCTTCTTGGCCTTGCCCGGGTCCTTGGGCGTGCCCATGTCCAGGAAGACGATCTGAAGGCCGCCGGGCGTACCGTGCGGGGTCGGGTTGTTCTTCGAGGTCGGGTAGACCGCGTCCTTCGTGTCCTCGTAGATCCGCCGGATGTTATCGGCGGCCGTGGAGAGCTTGAGGCCCTTCTCGTCCAGGCCGACCATCCGCGGGTCGAGAGAAACCTTTCTGCCGTCCGAGCTGATCTTGAGCATGTTGTCGACGCGCGGGTCGATGTCGCCGCCCTTGACGGCGCGGGCCCGCGCGGCGAGCTGGTCCTGGTAGGCGAGCATCTGCTCCGTCGGCTCGACGGAGATCGTGATGGCCTTGCCGCTGGCGACGTCGGGGGTGTCGAGGTACTCGGCGAGGTCGTCGCTGTTCTTGACGTCCGCGACCGTCTTCCAGATCCGCAGCAGCTCGGGCATGTTGCGGAAGGCCGCGAACCGGGAGACCTCCTTGAATCCGGAGCCGTCCGCGGCAAGCTCGACGCCCGAGACGATCTTTCCGTAGGTGGAGGCGAACTCGTCGAAGTCGCGGACCCTGGCGGCTTCCAGGAGGTCGGGCCGCAGGTAGCGCAGCATGGTGTGCGCCTCGGTCACGCTGTTGGAGATCGGCGTGGCGGTGGCGAAGGTGACGACGCGGCCCGACTTGGTGTTCCTGCGCAGGTACTCCAGCTTCATGTCGAGGTCGGAGGCCCTGTTGGAGCCCTCGATCCCGGCGCCGGGGATCCCGGAGTTCGTGGAGAGGTTCTTGTAGTGGTGGGCCTCGTCCACGACCACGTAGTCGATGCCGGTGTCCTCGAAGTACAGGCCGGCGGTGTCCTTCGAGGCCTCGATCTTCGCGGTGATCTTCGCTTCGAGCTTGCGGAGCCGGTTCTGGATCTCCTTGACCATCCGGGAGTCCGTACGGACACCCGGCTTGTCGGCCTGGTCCTGCTCCTTCTGCCGCTCCAGCGCCCGCTTGAGGGCCTTGGCCTCGCGCTTGATGTATTCGAGCTGGACCTCGGGTCGCATCGGGATGGACTCGAAGGCGTTCTGGGTGAGGATCACCGCGTCGTAGTCGCCGGTGGCGACCCGGGCGATGAACTCGCGGCGCTTGCGGCCCTGGAGGTCTTCGCTGGACGCGGACAGGATGCGGCCGTTGGCCGCGGACTCCGGGTACAGCTCCGCGAACTCGTCGGTGAACTGCTGAAGCATGTGGTTCGGGACGACCATGGCGGCCTTGTTGATCAGGCCCAGGCGCCGGAGCTCCATCACGCCCATGGTCATCTCGGCCGTCTTGCCTGCGCCGACCTCGTGGGCCAGCAGGACGGCCGGTTCGTTGACCATCCGCGCTACGGCGGCGTGCTGATGGGGGTGCGGCTTGAACCACTCGGCCAGGCCCGGCATCGTCCGGCGCTGCCCGTCGTACGAGCGGAGAGCCAGGTTGTTGTGCGTGTAGTTGTAGGCCCGCTTGATGGCGTCGGAGCGCTCAGGGGTAGCCCACAGCCAGTCCTGGAACTCCTCCCGCATCTCGTCGGCTTTGGTCTGCGCGGCGGCGGTGGCTTCCTCGTCCAGGTAGGTCTTGCCGCTCTCGTCCTGGTAGGTGACGCGGATGCGGCCGTTGGTCAGGATGGTCTCGGCGAGCTTGACCGCATTGAAGCCGGGCACGCCCCAGACCTGCTGCGCGACCCTGCCCTTCTTGATGCTGTCGGGGGCGTCCACCTTCCACAGCGAGCCGCCCTGGTAGCTGACGGTGACCAGGTTGGTGTTGAGTCGCTCGCGGAGGAACTGCTGCACGGGGCCGGCGCCGAGCCAGGACGCGCCCAGGGGCGCGTCGATCTCGCCGGGGGAGATGTCCGGCGGCAGGACGGCTTCGAGCTGCTTTACGTTGATCTCGAAGCGGGCGTCCTCGCCGGCGAGGGCCTGGGCCTCCTCCAGCCGCTTGCGGACGTTGCCCGACAGGTAGTCGGCGGCCGGGATGAGGTCGCCGCCATTGTGGGGCTCGAAGACGAGCGGGTACTCCTGGCCGGTGTCCGGGTCGACGGAGCGCGCGGCCAGGAGCTTCTCCCGGGCCGCTTCCGGACTGAGGCCCATGACCTTGCCCAGGGCCTCGCCGTTGAGGGTGGGGTGCTGCTCCATGACGATCGCCATGGCGTCTTCGGGCGAGCTGGCCCGCTCCGCGATGGAGCGGTGCTTGGCCTGCCGCTTGGTGAAGATCGCTGCGGGGGTGCTCGTGCCGGTGTTCGCGTCGAAGGAGTCCAGCGACAGCAGGATCGCCATCGTCGGGTCCTTGGTGAGCAGGCCGCCCATCGGAGGGCGCTTGCGGTACGCCTTCTCCACGGCCGCGCCGGTCTCCGGGTCCGTGGACTTCCGCTTGGCCCACTCGAACCGGTTCAGCGACCCGAACTTGGCGTGGTACTTGTCGTAGCGGGCCTTCAGGTCCCCGCGGAGCGTCTCGATGAGCTGCTCGTCGGCGTCCGCCCGGCCTTCCTCGGCGACCAGGGCCTTGAACGAGTCGCGCAGGCCCAGGAGCTGGCGCGCCTCCTCCGCCTGGGTGCTCGGCACGTCGTAGGGGCGGATCATGCCGTCGCGAACCTGCGTGAACGTGCCGTCGGGGGCGACCTCTACGTGCCCGTCGATGCGGTTGGACCCCTCGGGCAGCAGCTCGACCTTGCGGCGCTCACCGGTCTCCGGGGTGTACGACAGCCCGGAAGCCTTTGCCCGGCTGACTGCCTTCTTGAGGGCCTTGTCGAGGGAGGCGTCCAGGTCACCATCGCCGACGACGCGCAGCTCGCCCGGCCCGTACATGCCGTGGCCGACTTCCATCTCGCCGAGCACGTTCTGCGGGTTGTCCAGGAAGTACGGGTTGACGTGGACGTCCGGCGCGAGGAGCTTCTCGGCCTCATCGTCCGGCTGGCCGGGGAGGTCTTCGACCTTCACCGAGTGGACCCAGACCGGCGGGTCGTCCTTCTTGCGCTGCTCGGGCGGCTTCACCTCGCCGTTCCGCAGGCGGCCCGACGTGTACTCCTTGTCCTTCTCCCGGCGCCGGAAGATGAGCAGGTCGGTGACCACGTCGGTGCCGGCCGTGCGACGGTGCGCGCCGGTAGGCAGGCGGATCGCGCCGACCAGGTCGGCCTTACGGGCCATCTCCATGCGGGCGTCTTCGGCACGGGGCGTCGAGCCGTCCATGGTGTAGCGGGAGGTGACGACGGCGACCAGGCCGCCGGGGCGGGTCAAATCCAGGGACTTCAGGATGAAGTGGTTGTGGATGTTGTGGCCGCCCTTGTTGTGGCGGAGGTCCACGACCTGGTAGTCGCCGAAGGGGACATTTCCGATGGTGAGGTCGAACGTGCCGTCGGCGGCCCGGGTCTTCTCGAAGCCCTCATTGCGGACGTCCGCCTGCGGGTAGAGCGCCTTCGCGATGCCCGCGGTGATCGGGTCCAGCTCGATGCCGGTCATGTGCGCGCCCTCAGGCGCGTGACCGATGAAGTTGCCGGAACCGCTGCCCGGCTCCAGCACGTTGCCGCCGTCAAAGCCGAGCTCGCGCACGGCCTTCCACACGGCCTGCACCATGGACGGGTCGGTGTAGTGGGCGTTGAGGGTGTTGCCCTCGGCGGCTTCCCACTCGTCGTCGGTGAGAAGGGCGCGGAGCTTCTTCTGGAGCGGCTCGAACTCCGGCTTCGGGTTCGGGACGAAGACCTGCGGGGTCGCGCCCCAGCCCGACCAACGGGCCAGGGTCTCCTGCTCGGCGGCGGTCGCGGGCCGGTTCTCGGTCTCCAGTCGGCGCAGGACTTCGATGGCGGCGATGTTCGCCTTGACGCGAGCGGCCACGCCGGAGGGGACGAGACTGCGCCCGTCCTCCGGCGGCTGGAACTGCGGGGCGGTCTGTTCCTGCTCGCGGGAGCCGAAACCTACACGGCTGCGATCCTCGGCAGGCTCACCCTCGGCATCTCCAGATCCTCGGTCCCCGGCTCCTTCTCCAGGCTGTACACCATCTCGTGCAGCGCCTTCTCCCGCGCCCGCATCGTCGCCATGTTCACGCTGCCCATCGCCTCCCGGAAGTCCATCCCCGGAGCCGTCTCCTCCCGGAAGCCGTCCCGGTACTCCGCGATCAGCTCCTCGATCTCCGCGCTGATCTGCGCGAAGAACGTCTCCGGCGGCGTCGTCTCCGCCAGCTCGGCCAGCGCCTCCGGCCGGTACGTCGTCCAGAACGCCTTCACCAGCGCCTTGTACCCGCTCACCCTGCTCCTCCTGGTTGTCGCGCGGCTGGCCGGCGGCCTGCTGCGGGGTCACATCATCACTCGGCGCGGGGGCGCCCGCACTGTCCCGGGTGCCTTCGCGCTCTTCCGTACCGGCGGCAGGCGCGGGCCTGCCGAACCGTGCGGCCTGGCTGTCGTTCATGCCGCGCTCGCGGTCGAACTGGCCGGCGAGCAGCCAGATCGCAACGTTGGAGGGCTGCCCGTCCTTGTCACGGAAGGCGGCCAGCTCCTTCGCCACGTCCGGGCTGCCCCAGTCCAGGGTCCGGCCGTCTCCATCGCGAAGGTTGCTGCCCAGGTAGAGGGCGAAGCGGTCCGCGGTCTCCTGGTCGGGGAAGTTGCCGTAGCGGCCGAGGCGGTGGGGACCCAGCCCGGACATGCGGCGCCCAGAACCGGCCGTCATCACGGTGAAGCGCCAGTCGTCGCTGCGGCTGGTGTCCTCCACGATGGCGAAGCCGTGGTGACTGGCCAGGTGAATCCGCAGTTTCGGATCGTTCGCCATGCGGCGCAGTGCCTCGGCCTGCGCCTTCTCGGTGTCCTCCCCAGCGGGGTTCTGGTCGCCGCCGCGCTTCCAGAACTCGCGGAGCTCCTCGGAGTTGCGGGGGCGGCCGCGCTCGTCGCCGGCCGCCTGCTTCGGGCCGACGTGGCCTACGGCGACGTTCCCGGCCGGGGCGCCGGTGCGCTCGGTGACCTGCCGTGCGGCCTGTGCCTCCGGGGACGGCGAAGTTGCGGGCTTCGTCCTGGCGGTGGCCCCCTCGCGCTTCTTGGCGGCCCGCTCGGCGAACGCCTGCGAAGACTCCTTGGCCAGGCGCCCGGCCATGGCCCGGCCTTCGGGGGTGGCGAGGCGCTTGAAGGAGTCGGGGTTGTTCCAGTCGATCGGTTCGCCGTCGAGCTGGGCGTCCTCGATCCGGTTGGCGAAGTCCGCGGCCTCTGCCTTGCGTGCCGTCAGGGTCAGGCGGATGCCGGTGTCCGTGTGTATGACGCCCCAGCCGGACTGCTCGCGGCCGTTCTTCCGGATCGTCATGCGGCCGACGACAAAGTGGCCATTGCGGCTGAGCTGCGGCTTTTCGAGCTCGTCAATCAGCCCGGCCATGCGCTGGTTGTGCGAGGCCTGAGCCTTCTCGTCATCGGTGGACGGACGGAGCTTGCCGCTGGCCCAGTGCGCGCGGACGTCCTCCAGCGTCTTGAAGCGGCGCTTCGGGTCGCGGCGGGCCCGCTTGGGCGCGGGCTGCTGCTCGTCAGGCTCGTCGTCGTCCGGCTCGGGCCCGGCACCGTGGTCCTCGCCGTCGGCGTCGTCCCCGATGCCGTTGCCCTCGTCGTCCTGGGCGTGGGGGTCGTCGGGGGTGTCGCCCTGGTCACCGGCGTCCTCGGCGTCCTGGCCGGTGCCGCGCCGGCCGTCCGCCTGGCGGCGCTCGTCCTCGTCGCGGACCTTCTTCTTGCTCCGAGTCGGGGCGGTGCCGTCGGGGCGGGCAACCATCGTCAGCCGGGATGCGTGGATATTCGACCGCTCGTGGGTGCTCAGGTTCTCCACGAGTACCTGGCGGCCGCCCAGGGAGCGCAGCACGCGCGCCATGCCGCCACCCCAGAGACGGGCGATGCCGCCCGTCTCGATGAAGCGCCCCTTGCTGTCGCGGGGATGCAGATCCGCGTTCCAGGGACGACGGGCCCGCTTGGCTTCGAGGCGGGCGGCGATACGGTCAGCGGCGTTCGTGATCTGCATGCGGCGGACCATGCACACCGCAGGGGGTTAACGTCGCGGGCTCAAATTCACGGCCCGGAAACGGGCTCGGCCTGCCCCGCAGACGGGGCAGGCCGAGATCACGACCGAGGAGGTAGTCAGTCCGACGACTGACGATGTGGATCTACGCGGTTCCGTAGTGGTGCTGCGCCCGGGAGCGCAGAGATGGTGGTGCTCAGGTTGAACCGCCGTGCGGGCGTCATGTCCGCGGTGGTGCCTCGGTCGTACACCTTCACCCTGCCACGGACCGCGGGGCGGAGCGCGACAACACGCCGACTCCTACATGGTCTCGGTGAGGATGTGGAGGAGGAACCACACGGAACCGCCCGCCAGCGCAATCGTGAAGATGGCCCTTCCGGCTTTCGAGGTGCGGATGCGGAACAGCCGGCGGGTGTTCTCGCTGAGGGTGTCGTCGTCACGCCGGTTGAGCAGGGTGATCGTCTCGTAGACGACGAAGAACGCCGCCCACGCGGTCCAGAGAAGCGCGTTCATGTGGGAACGGAGGAAGCGGGCTACGCCTCTCACGAGGGTCTCCTTGCTGGTCGTGGCGGCTGGCGCGGGCGGTGGATCACGGGCGGGCGTCGAGGCGATAGCGAAGGCGGCATCGGCAGTTGATGGTCAGGTGGAGGGGGGCCAGCTGGTCGGCGGGGAACCTCATGGGGTAGCCGTCCACCTGGAATGGGGTGCCGACGGGCAGGGTGGTGCCGTCTACGGCGGCGTGTGCGGCACGAACCCGGTCGTCGCGCCGTGTGACCCAGGTGCGGACGATGTCCGGGCCGAGTGCCGCAGCGGTGGAGTCGGCTGCGCCATTGACGGTTGCGACGGCCGCGGTCTCGGCGATGGTGGCGGCGGCCCGCGGCCCCAGGTCGGTGAAGGTGGTCCGGACGAGCGCTACGAGATCGTCCACATCGTCTGCGGCAGTCTGCCCCTGCGCGAGCAGGGTGCTCAGGGCGTCGAGGAAGCTGCGGGCCGTCTGCTCTGCTGCTGCTACGGCGTCGAGCACCAGAGCAACGATGGCCCCGGACGCCGGTGTCGGCGGCTCGGTGGCGCCGAAGGCCGCAGCGGTGCGCTCGGCCGTCGTACGTGCGACTCCGGCCAGGGCCCTGGCCAGGGTGCTGTCGATCTCCTCCAGCCACCGATCCGTGCCGACGATACGGTCGACGTCGAGCGCCGCCGTGCCACCGCGGGTGTCGCTGGGGCCGTCGTCCTTCCAGAAGGGCGTGCCCTTGCGGGCCTTGGGGGAGCGCAGGCGCGCGACGATGACGCCCTCCTGGCGGTCGAAGAGCGGTGCCAGTGCGGCGGCCACGGCCGCGTTCCCTCGGTCGAAGTCGGTATCGGTGACCTCGAAGGACGGGGCTTCGGCGGCGGGCCCCGGCAGAGCCTTTGCCTGGATGCCGAGAGCCTGCGCGACGGCGGCCGCGGCTTCTCCCGGCGGTTGCACTTCGGCCTGGCGGGCAGCGGCGACAGCTGCGGTGGCCGCCGCAGGACCCTCGTTGACGGCGCTGCTGGCGCGAGCGGCATCCACAGCGGCGGCGGCGACGCCCGGTCCGGCCGTCTGGCCAGCGTCGGCGCGGGCCTGCGCGACGGCGGCCGCGGCATCACCGGAGGCGTCGGGCGCCGGCGGCAGCGCGGCGTTCGGGTCGGCGGGTGCCTGGCCGGGCGGCAACTGGCCGGGACCGCCCGGGGCGCCGGGGCCCGCGATGCCCAGGGCCGCAGCGTCCTCAGGCCGGGCGGGGACAGGCGCCTTCTGCGGGGAAATCCACAGCGCGCGGGTATGGGCGTTGTCGAAGACCGGGAGACCGGCTCGTCTGCGGTACTCGTCGACGGTGATCAGGCCGGCGTTCCACTCCTCGCGGGCCTCGGCGCGGCGCTTGCGGCGGGGCAGTTCCAGCGCCTCGACCGTGCTGGTGTCGAAGCGGATGGACAGGTCGAGGCCGCCGAGGTCGCTGGCGAACGCATCGGAGATCAGCTTGAGGTGGGGGAGCTCGGTGTGGATCCAGAACCCGTACTCCTCCTGCTCGGCGTTGTCGAAGGTCCGGCCGGACGCGTTGCCGGTGACGGACTCGGGGACGCCGAACGCGCCCAGGATCTCGATCTTGGCGTTCTGCGCGGCGGCTTCGTAGGCCATCTCGCGAGGGCGGGCGGCCAGGTCGACGTAGTTCATGCCGCCGGGCCCGGAGCCGACGACGGAGACGTGGCCGGCGAACTCGGACCCGGGCAGGAACCGGGCCTCCAGCCGGTCCATCTCCTTGTCGCTGAGGGAGGAGGTGTCGACGGCGACGATGCCGCCGGGGCGCGCGTCATTTTTGATGAACGCCACGTTGTAGAGGCGGGAGAGGTGATCCAGCTCGATGCTGATGCCCGCGGCCTCCAGCGGGGTGGTGCCGGAGAACGGGTCGGTCGGGTGCGGGTCGCGGATCCAACGGACGCGTTCGGGGTCGAGCTCGCGGACCTCCCCGTGGAGGGTGGTGAACTCGAAGTGGGCGATGTACTCACCGCGCGGGTCCGGCACGGGGATGACGCGGTCCGGGGGCAGCAGGTCCAGCCTGGTGATGGTGCCTCGGTTGGAGCGGGTGACCTCCACGAAGGCGCCCCGCTTGGACAGCAGGATCTGCGCCGAGAGCCTCTTGCGGAACTGCGGGCCGGTCTCGACCGGGTTGGCGCGCCCGTTGAGCACGCGCAGCAGGGGGTTGTCCTCGATGACCTCCTCGAACTCGCCGTCCTCGGTCAGGCCGCGACCGACTTCCAGCGGCAGCCGGGAGGCGTGCTTGCCCATGGTGTCGATGGCCTTGTAGACCCAGACGACCCGCTCGTACCCCTCGGTGACGACACGGCCGATGTCCCAGCCGTCCGCGCGGCCTTCGGTGCTCCATATATTCGAGGTGCCCGCGTAGCTGGTGGAGGTGTAGCCGCCGGACCAGGTGATCTGCTTGGTCTCGATGTCCCGGCGGCCGGAGGTGACCAGCGAGCGGAGGGAGGGAAGCCAGCGACGCTTGGCCATTTCACGCCTCCTCGCTGCTCAGGAACACGCCGATGGCGAGGAGCAGGAAGAAGAGCAGGGACCAGGGCGTGAGGTAGAAGGCGAGGCCGACGAAGATCCACAGGCCGATTGCCAGCGCGGCGTACCCGCCGATGAGGCGCACCGCCGGGTGCAGAGGCGGCGAGATGTAGAGGACTCCGCCCCCGCCGACAACGAGTACGAAGCCGGCCAGCGCGAGAGCGGCCAGCGGCGCGGCGCTGTACAGGGCCCCGAGCAGACCGACCGTACCGGTGCTGACCAGGAACAGGCCGATCAGGTCGCGGGCGATGCGACGCTTGGGCGCCCGGTGGCCGGGGGGCGGGAGCTGCGTTGGAGGGTTCACGCGGCGGACCGTAGGGTCCGGGCCCGCTTGCGTCTCGGGCTGCCGAGCAATGCCTCGGTCAGTCGGTGTCGGGCACGATGATCGTCCAGACCCGAAGCCAGGCCAGGGTTATGACGACCACAGCCACGACGGCGGCCAGTGCCCCGTCTTCGGTGACCAGGAGGGTGCCGACCCCGGAGACGGTGCCGAGGGCCAGCCCGACGATCAGGAGGGGCACGGACGGTCCCTTCACCGGGCGGGCCGGGAGACGCCGGAGACGTAGGCGCTGATTCCGCGCCGCTGCATCCGTCCGCCGGGGATGACGCGGGCGTTCGACGGCATCTCGGGGATCTTGCGCTTTGCCCGCTGGCTCTGGTCTCCGCCGATCAGGTGGCGGTTGTCGAGCTGCGCCTCGCAGTCGACGTCCGCGACGTCCTCGAAGGGCCGCCGGCAGTTGCGGCAGTAGACCTCTAGCGCGTCGATCCGGGTGCCTTCGACGGTTGTGAAAGAGCCGCGGAAGTCTGCGAGCTTCGCGATCCGTTCCTCCACCTTGATCTCCGCAGCCACGATCCAGACGTGGGCGAGCGACAGTTCGGGCTCCTCGTCCACGGTGGTGGGCGGGGTGGCGTCCAGCGGTTCGGCGAACAGGTCGGCAAACGTCTCGAAGGAGAGCTGGTCGCTGACTACAGAGGTCGACACGTGATGAATCCTCCCGGCGGCGGTACCCCATGACGTGACCCTGCGTCAACGTCTGGCCGCCTATATGGACGGAGTCACGTGCCCAAGCGTTACACCTTCAGTGAAGCCAGCTCTGGGTGGGCGGTGACTGCATCCCGCAGGAAGCTGCGCTTGGAGTAGAAGGTGCGCTGGTCTGCCAAGCCGTTCAGGGTTAGGTAGCCCAACAGCAAGCTGTCGATGCGCTCCATCTCCCTCATCACCCCCTCAGGGTCCTGGTCGACAATGCCGCGCGTCCGCCGATACTCCAGCTCGCATTGCGACAGCACCACGTGGGGTGCGCTCATGAGCGAGCAGTGGTCGAAGAAGATGCCGTACACGTGGCCCGTGGCCATCGACTCGCAGTGGACGTCGTAGCGGACACGCCGGAACGGGGGCATCGCCCGTACCTTCAGGCCGAGCTGTCCCCGCAGGTGTTCCTCGAAGCCGGATTGCGCGACGTCGAGGACCGGGGAGAGCTCCTCGCGGCGGGCGAAGGCGTCCTCGGTGTACCACTTGCGCTTGAGGACGTGGCCGCCGCTCACGGTTCGGACGAAGGAGGCGTAGCCCACTTCGGTCTCGGGGCCCATGACGTCGAACAGGTGGTTCTCGGTGAAGTTGGCCTGGAACTCATCTCGGAACTCTGGCCGGCAGCCGTCCAGGCCGCCCGTTCGCAAGGTCTTGAGCAGGTCCATGGAGGCTGCCCAGATGTCTGTTCCGGCCGTCAGGTTGTACTTGACTTCCAGCTCGGTGCCCGCGAAGTGGGTGCGGTAGTACCGCCTGTGGTTGTTGAGCTGGAGCACCGAGGCGTTGTGAGCTTCGAGTACAGGTTCCAGCCAGCGGAGATCTTCGACGGGGCCCGTCCCGACAGGGGAGGGTGTGGAGCGGACGAAGCAGGCGTCCTCGGGGAAGAAGTGGATCGGGGCGTACGCGTGATAGCCGCCCGGGGCTTCGGCCAGGTAGCAGAGCGGAACGAGGGCGGCTGTCACGGTCGTGCCGATCGTGGCGTGCAGGGCAGGACCAGCGATGCCGTGGAAGAAAAGGTCGGCGCCCGCGATCACGCGCGTCTGCGACAGCTTGTCGCCAGCGACGGTCAGCGCCTGGGCGGGACAGGCGCCGAGGTCATCCCATCGCACGATCACCGTGTTGCCCGGCACCGCGATCTCCTGAGGTTCGACTCTGACCAGGACGATCGGGTCATCGACGCGGCGGGGCGCGGTCTGATTGAGCAGGTGAACCCCTCCCAGGACGACCCAGGCGTTGCGTTCCGCGAAGCGCGCAGACATGGCAAATCTCCTTTCACGGTGCGAGTCGGCGAGGATGTGCTTCGTGCTGTCTCCGCGCCGCCGGAATCAGTTCGGGCATAGGGTGGGCGGAGTGATCCACGGTGAAACCGAAAAGACGATCTTGGACTCGGCAAGTGCCGATGTCCGGCTGGCAGCCCTGGAGTTCGATGGGGCGCGAGCATGGTGGGACCACGCGCGTCAGCTTCCTCTGGAGCCGCTGTCGGCCGATGTCTGGGTGACTGATCCGGCCTTCGAGCACGTGCTGCTGGTGAGGCACCGGTGGCGGGGCTGGGTGCCGCCGGGCGGCAAGGTCGAAGCTGGGGAAACCCCGCGTGCCGCGGCGGAGCGCGAACTGGGTGAGGAGACCGGTTTGCGGGCTGAGCTGTTGGAGGTGCCGGCGGCCGTGTCCGTTCGTTCCTACCGAGCCGACTGGTCGCCGACGCTGGGCCTGTCGTACGCCGCGATCGTACCGATGACCGTGCAGTTGGGCGGGGAGACCGGGCAGCCGCCGCAGTGGTTTGCCCTCGGTGAGGCCTGGAAGTCGGTCTTTCCGGAGGACCGCGAGCGCATCCGAACGCACGTGCGCCGGCTGGCGGCCGAGCGTGCTGTCGGGGCCCGCTGACCTGCGGAACACGGTCAGAGCACCGCCTCGATCTGGTGGAGGGTCTGGCTGGGCATCGTGATCAGTTGCAGGTCGTGGAGGAAGCGGACCCAGACCGGTTCCAGGCCCGGCAGGGCAGAAAAATCGGTGTCGCTGATCTCTCCGGCAGCGTAGGCCGCGGTGCGCCGGGCGTACTGCTGAAGCTGGTCGGGGTGAACCCAGCGAGGCGTTCGCACCTCGCGGGCCGAGGGGCGGATGTGGCCGCTGGTCTGGGCCTCGAAGATCGTCCAGTGATGGCCGACCGCGCCGTCGGTCAGGCGGCGGCACCGATTGGCTCTCCAACTCTGCTGGAGAGGATGAAGGCGGGTCACGGTGAGCCCGACTTCCTCGGCGACTTCCGCGGCGGCGGCCTTCTCCGGACTCCCGTGGGAGTCGACGTGCCCGGCCACCGGCGCAAGACCGGCCGGCGCGGTGGCCCTCTCGAAGACGAGAAGGCCAGCCGTGCCGGAGATCAGCACGCCAACGCTGGCGTGGTCGCACCGCGGGACGCTGGAGGCCGGTCTGATCACGGCCGAACCTTGGGGCGCTCGGCCACGACGACGAGCCAGCTGGTCACCGTTTGGGCGTCCGGGATGGTCTGGGCGTAGGCCTTGGCCAGCATCTCCATGCGCTGAGCGTGGGTGAAGTCGCCGTCGGGTCGGGCAAAGACGGGAATCGACAGCCACGCCATCTTCTCGGCGACCGTGCCGTGCTGGGCGACGACCTCGGCGTCGACCAAGTCCATCCCGGCGGAGGAGAGGTGCGCGGTGACCGCCTCCAGCGGCAGCTTGGGAGCAGGCGGTCGGGTCGGGGGCGGGGCGTATCCGTAGTCGCGGGCGGCGACCTGGTGGATCAGCCGGTTCAGTGACGGCCCGGGGTGGGCGCTCTTCTCGTCATCGTGTTCAACACCGGCGAACCCCCCGCCGATGTTGAACACGAACCGGCCGCCTGGACGCAGCACCGTGTGGACGGCGGTGAAGACCCGCGGCACGTCGGTCTTCCAGATAGCGGAGTTGCACACCACGGCGTCGACCTCAGCGGTCGGTGCGTGGCGGTCCAGGTCTTCGGCTGCGGCGGTGACCCAGGTCAGGCGCGGGTCGTCCAGGGTGCGCCGGCCGACGCGCTGCATGGCGGCGGCGTTGTCCAGGGAGATGACCCGCGCTGTAGCAGGGGTGAGTTCGAGGATCGCCTTCGCAGTCGCTCCGGCTCCGCCGCACAGGTCGAGGACCAGACGGCTGTCCCCGAGGCGGGCACGACGGCCCAGGTCGCGGCTGGTGGTGCCGTACATCGGGAACGCGCGTGTGAACGCCTCGTACGCCTCAGCTGTCGTGTCCTCGTCCCAGCCGAGGACGGCGTCATGGGGTGCCATTTGGGTGCCTCGCTTCGCGGAAGGGAGACCCCGGTCCGGGCCGGAGCGGGGGTGGTCAGAACAGGGACGCCTGGACGGCGGTACCCGGGGACGTGAACGGGCCGAGGACGATCCGCCGGCCTTTGAGGGCGCCGAGGTCAAGCAGGTAGCCCGTCTCGTCGTCGTTCTCCAGGACGGCGAGGACCTGGGTGCCGATGCATGAGCGGGGGGTGAAACCGTGTTCCCCTTCCCGGAGGTCGTGCGGGTACAGGACGCGTTCGGTGTCCGGAGTGCGCAGCTGGTTGCCCTCCTCGGGCGGCGTCCACTCCTCCAGTACGGCGGGGACGTTCATGTCGGCCAGGTCCGCGGCAGCTCGGGCGACAGCGTGGTCGTGGCTGGTCCGGGCAGCGGTGAGGGTGCGGAGGTCGGCCAAGGCCCGGAGTTTGGCCGCCGAGCGCACGGTCTGCGCCAGGTCCAATCGGCGGGTAAGGGCGTCTTCGAGGTGCCGTACGGCCTGGCCGTCAGGGCTCTTGGCGAGGTAGGTGGCGAAGAGGGCCCCCTGCTCGTCGAGGCGGGAACGCCGGCGCGGCTCCGCCGCCGTGCCGACCTTGGTGGTGCCGTCCGCGAAGGTGGCCAGGTACAGCCAGTGCGGCTGCGCCATGTACGCGATGAGGGTGTCGGGGGCGTGGCCGCCCTGGTGGAACTGGTGGGCGAAGCGGAACTCGTCCCTGCTCGCGCACGCGAAGCACTGGCTGTTGTGATCGGTGGTCGTACGCTCAGGGCAGGCGACGGCTTCGACGTTGACGGTGTCGGTGAAGGCGTAGCGGCCGGTGCACCACCGGCCGCTACGGCCCAGCCGGTAGCCGAGACGCTGGTTCATGACCTCGGCGTAGACCAGTGGCCCGCCAGGAAGCGGGGCGAGCAGGAGCTGGGGCTTACCGCTCGCCCAGGTGACGCCGTGGCACACGTACTCGCCATCGGTCGGTCGGGTCACTGGCATGGTGCGTTCCTCGCGGTGGGGGGCGGTCAGACGGTCAGGTGGAGGAGGTCAGACAGGGCCCCGGCCGCGGTCTTGAAGACCGCTTCCTCGTCCATGTCGGTGACGTCGATCGGTAGCCAGCCGCCACGATGCTGTTGCTCGCGCAGCTGGGCCAGGACGGTGTCCTGGTAGCGGATGAAGTCCTTGTCGCCGCCGCCGGAGTGGCCGGCCTCCAGAGAGGTGAACGAGCCTCTGCGGGCAAGGGCTTCGCGGGCCCCGATCTTCAGGAAGAACACGACGTCGGGCTCGGTGAGGTGCCCGAAGACCTGTTCGGCCAACTGGCTGCTGACAGCCGGGTTGACGGCGTACCGGGCGAGGATCTTGTGGTGGCTGTTGTCGAGGACGACGTGCGTTCCCGTGGCGAGCGCGGGCTGGATCACCAGCTTGTCCTGGAGGGAGTACCAGGCAGCGAGCGCCAGCAGCCAGTAGTGGTCACCGCAGGCCTTGGCGACGCGGGCGTCCCGCCGGTACACCAGGGCGTTGAGACGGTCGACGTAGGCAGACAGTTCGTCGTCCATGGGAACGGTGGTGCTGTGCTTGCCGACGAGGATCGCCGGGTGTCCGGCATCGTTCAGGGCCTTGTGCAGGCGGGTGGCAAGGGTGGACTTGCCGGCGCCGTCGCCCCCGACGAAGGCGATCTCCCGACCCCGCACGGGATAGGCCCCGTGTTGTGCTGCGACCGTCATGGCCGGTTCCTCCTCAGTTCGGGTGTGCGGCCAGGCGGCCCGCGATGGTGTGGCGGATCTGGTCGACCAGGGCGGCCCGCCGCCGGAGCACGTCGCGGTGTCGTTCATTGGACAGGTCCGCGGGGTAGTGCCGGGCGAGATTGTTGGAAATGACGTGCAGGTAGCCGAAACCGATCCCTGCGTGGCGCGCAGCGGCCCCCATGGGGCCGATCTCCGGGTCCACGAAGGCGTAGTCGGCGTGCTTGGCCAGCCAGTCGCGGTTCTCCAGCAGGATCGACGGTGAGGTCACGTGGACGCCGGTGTGCACGCCCGGCTGGCCGGAGGCGAACCCGCCGAAGAAGTCGTTCCAGGTGACCAGCCTGTCGCCGACGAGGCTCTCGTTTCCGGTGGCCAGCAGGGTGTTCGGTTCGATCTCGGGGGCCAGGGCGCCGACCTTGCCGACGTAGACGACGTCCATGGCGCCGAGATCGGCCAGGCGGCCGACGACCCGGCCGGCGACGTCGCCCCAGATGCTGTGGCGGAAGCCGAGGTAGACCACCCGGCGGCCGTGAAGCGTCGTTCGCTGCCAGGAGTAGCCCGAGCCGTGCGTCCACACCCCGTCGGCCGGGGCCAGATGTTCCAGAGCCCAACCGACGACGACCAGGTCCCCGTCGAGGTCGAGTCGGAGCCGGTCGACGGCCGCGCTGCACAGAACCGGGTCGGGCGGCATGTAGGTGACGGTCTGGGCGGGACGCCCGGTCATCGCCAGGTAGGTGGCGATGATCAGGCCGTAGTGCTGAACGTAGTCGGCGCCGGGGTACACGTTGACCACCAGGTCGCGGCCGACGGCTTGCGCGGTGGGTCGCTCCCAGTTGAACAGCTTGCCCGTCTTCTCGTGGCGGGAGACCACGGCCTGGCGGTCGTAGTCGCCGACGACATGGATGCGGTCCCAGTCGTGTTCCTGGATCAGGTGATGGACCTTGATCTCCAGGTAGCGCAGCAGGCTGTCGGGGCCCATGGTGTGGCGCGCGGTCTCGATGGGTGCCGCGGGGAGGGCGGCGCTGAGCGGGGGACCGGAGATCAGCGTCATGATCGGGCCTGCGCGATCTGCACGTCGCTGCCGGCCGCGTGCCGGACGACTGCGATGTTGCGTCGGATCAGGTCGAACCGGTCCTCGGGGATCGGGTCGAGGTGCTCGATGCGGGGTGTGCTGGGCTTCTCGTACGGGCCGTCGGGCAGCAGGGCGATGCCCATCGCGCCGAGGATGACCGGGGCGGCGCCGTCCACGGAGGCGATCCACTCGTGCTCGCGCTGTCCGACCAGCTCCAAGTGGCCGGTGCGCCCCAGCCCGAGCAGCCGGTAGACGATCCGGTCCTCGACCAGCCCGCGCTCCTCCAGGTAGCGGGTGGCCGCCCACCGGGTTCGGCACAGCTGGTCTTCCGGCGCGGGCCGTCGGGAGGCCGGCAGGGCGATGGCGCCGATCTCGCTGTTGGAGACGAGGGCGTCGTACGTGCGCTTCCACTCCTCATCGTCCGCCGCATGCAAGACGGCGCACAGCCGGAAGTCGGCCCCTGCAAGGTCGCGGATCTCGCGGGCGGCACGCTCGCTCGCCTTGAGCGTTGCGGGGCCGTCCCGCATGACGTCCGGAAGGATGATCTCCCGCGCCTTGACCGCGTGCCCCGCCTTGACGAGGTCGGCCGCGGGCAGGGCGTGCCCGAGGTCGAAGACGCCGTTGTCGACGATGATCTCCGCGCCCCGTTCCGTCTCGCGGCGGAAGAAGTCCCGGTATGTCTCGTTCGACAGGACGTGCTGCGCGGCGACGTGGTGGACGCGGGCCGGGTCCTGCCCGACGAACGCCTCCAGGTAGGCGGGCGGCGCGATGGCGGAGAACTCGATGGCCATCACTTCACCCCCCACTGCGCGGACGCGGAGGCCATGAACTGGGCGGCAAGCACCGGGTCGGTCAGGAAACGGCCGCCGGACTCCACGGTGGTGGTCCGCGCCGTCTCCATCCGTACCCCGCGCATACTCATGCACAGGTGGGCACCGCGGACCGCGACCGCCACGTCCTTGCTGCCGATCACGCTGGCCAGTTCCTCGGCGAGCTGCTGCGTGAAACGCTCCTGGACCTGGAGCCGTGCGGCGACTCCTTGCGCGATCCGCCCGAACTTGCTCAGGCCGACCACTTCGCCGTCCGGCAGGTAGCCGGCCGCCACCTGGAGGTTCATAGGCAGCAGGTGGTGCTCGCACAGGGTCCACACGCTCATGTCGCCGACCACGACCAGCTGGCCGGACAGAGCGGGCTCGGGGAAGCAGGTGGCCGTGGCCTCGGAGTCCGGGAAGAGGAACGACTTCCACCAGGACGCCACGCGCAGCGGCGTGTCGGCCAGGCCCTCGCGGTCCGGGTTCTCGCCGAGAGCGATGAGCAGTTCGCGGGTCAGCGCGGTGACGCGCTCGACGTCAACGCTTCCCGGTTGGCCTGCCGGTCCGGGCTGCGCCGGGATGGGCGGGGTCTGGCTGTCGACCGTCGTGACCGTGGCGTTCGTCATGGGCTTGGGTCTCGCTTCCAGGAGTAGGAGACGGGGGAACCGGGCAGGCGGTCAGCGTCCGCGGGGATCGGGGAACGCAAGGACGTGAAGCCGAGTGGTGAGGTGCCAGCGGTGGGCCGCGACGGCGTCCGCGAGGACGCGCGTGGTCGCGATGACCGCCTCGGGTGTGGCGCCCTCTGGCATGACCCACACCGGTACGAGGTCGTACGCGCTGACGAGCTCGGCGATCCGGTCGAGGTCCGACACCGAGCTGGCGACGAACTTGAACACGGCTCGCCCGGAGGCGGCGAAAGCCTGGAGGGCGGCCGGCCTGATGCTCTTTTCTTCGGCTACGCCGAAGCTGTCGAGCTTGGGGGAGACGTTGAACTGGACTCCGTAGACGACCAGTTCCGGGAGCGGTGCGAGAGTACCGTTCGTCTCGAACTCCACCCGTTTGCCGGCCGCGAGCAGGCCCTGGACGAGGGGAATCAGCTTCCGCTGCTGGATCAGCGGCTCGCCGCCGGTGATCACGACGAGTTCGACCGGCGAGGAGGTGGCCCAGGCGAGCAGGTCCGCCACCGTGTGGCTCGTGGACTCCTTGCGGGGGTCGAACTGACTCCAGTCCCAGGTTTCCTTCGTGTCGCAGCGAGTGCACGTCAGGTTGCATCGGGACAGCCGGATGAACAGGGCCGGGTGCCCGCAGCTGGGCCCCTCGCCCTGAAACGTGGGCTGCTCGATGCCGAAGCGCTCGGCAACAATGAGCCGCACGTCTTCTTCGGCTGCGACGAGCGGCAGCGGTGCCGCTTCGGGAGGCATCAGGCTTCCACCAGGTCGAAGCGGGCCCAGCTGCGCGCGGTCTCGCGGACGCGGACGGCCACGAGCTTGCCGGGGATGCCCGGCTGAACGTTCTGGACGAACCAGCCGGCCAGGAACCGGGCCAGGAGTTCGGAGGTCGGCTCGAAGGGGAGGACCTCGTGGAGGTTCTGGTGCTCCAGCTCGGTGTCCAAGAACCTCTTGAAGGGGGCGAGGTCTGCGAAGTCGGTCACGAAGCCCGGCCCGTTCAGGGAGGACCCGGTGAGGATGACCTCCACCTGGTAGCTGTGCCCGTGCTGCCGGTTGCACTTGTGGTCGGGCGGGAGACTGGGCAGCCGGTGGCCGGCCTCGAAGTCGAAGGTCTTGCCGATGGTGAACGTGCCGGCCGGAATAGGTACGGGGCTGATCATTGGACCCCCTGGGAATCGACAATTAGAGCGATCGGAGAACACTGCCCATGGGCAGTGGAGGGAAGCGTTCGAATCTGGCCCGCTCTCGGCCGGGCTGTCGTGGAGCACCGGCCAAGAGCGGGGGCTCGGGACCACCGAGATCGTGGTCAGGCGGGTACCGTCTCGGCAGCGAGCTTGGAGAGATCGACCGTGGTGCAACCGTGGAGGGAGATCACGGTGCGCGCCGCGAGCGTCCAGCGCAGGCGGGCCTCCTCGGTGTACGAGACGAAGGTGAGCTCGTCGCCCTCGATGGGGCGGATGGTCTTCGCGTCGTACTCAATCCCCGCAACACCCCACAGCGGGCAGTGCTCCACGAGCGCCGCGGTGTGGCCACGCTGGAGGTGGCGGCAGTGCTGGACGGACTCCAGGGCGCACGAGACGTGGATCGGAGGGCTGAGAGTGGTCTCGTTCTCCTGGATCGGTTCACCGTCCTTCGCCGCGAGAAGGAACAGGTGCCGCTCGTCGGACCCTCGGCAGCCGATGGTCGACTCGCCGCACACCTGGCACAGCATGTGGGCGATGGCCTGCCGCTGCCGGAGGGCGTGTACCCCCGCGAGCTCGGGCCGGCCCCATCCGGGGGTGGCGGACGTCCGGACCCACAGCACCCCGTCCCTGCGGTCGATGGGGTGCTCGTCCTCGTACCCGATACCCTGGCCGCCGACCCCCTCCCGGCGAACGATCCGGCCGGGTCGGGACTTCTCCTCCGACCAGGGAGCCACGAACGGGACACGGAAGCCCTTCCAGTACAGCTGCCTGCGCGGGCTCACGCTGCAACCTTCCTGGCGACCGGCCTGTGAGGCGCCACGATCTGGCCGTCCGGCAGGAGTTCACCGGTGTCCTCGAAGGACAGGACGCCGTTGCACAGCAGACTCCAGCCCTGCTCCGGGCGGTGCGCCACTAGGCGCGCGGCCTCCCGGTCGGATGCCTCTGCCGCGGGGCAGGGCGGTACGTGCTGGCACATGCTGGGCGTCCTCTCGAAGGGTGTTGTTGCGGTCCAGGAGGTTCAGAAGGCGGGTGAGGGCCGGCGGCCGGGGTCTCTCTTGGCGGCGATGACCATGGCGATGGCGCTGTGCCGGTAGCCGTAGAACTGGCCCAGCGTGGGATCGTCGGCCAGCGGCGCTTGGCCGCCCCACTCGACTACCTGGCAGGTGCTCGGGGTCAGGGCGTGGCGGATGCGCAGGTCCGGGAACCCCGGAACTTCCGCCAGAAGGTCACGCACGGCCAGCGCTACGCCGCGGTGATGCACGGCGTAGAACCCGCCACGCCGCGTCCTGCTGACGGGGACGGCGAGCATCGGAATGCGGAACAGGCAGATGGCGACGCCTTGATCGACAAGCTCGGGCTCGGCGAGCCGAAGCCGGTGCCATTCGTAGTCGACGGCTTCGACCGGCGGGAGGAGAGTGACGGACAGCGGCTGTCCAACGGTGTTCTCGGTCGTCGTCATGCGGCACCCGCCTGAGGCGAGCCATCGAGAAGGAGATCGAGCACGTCCTCGGTGACCAGGGCGAGACGACGTAAGTGCGCGATGGGCGTCACGTTTGCAGGGGCGTCTTCCGCGCGGAGCTCCCGTGCTCGCTCGACCAGCGTCTCGGTCTTGCTGCCGGGCCGGTAGCGAATCCGGTCCACCACCACCGCCACCAGCTGCATGAGGACGCCACGGAACCGTTCGGTCAACTCCTCGATCTCGACGTCACCCGGGCGGGCGTCGGCCCCCAGCACCTGGTCGAGCAGGTCGTACAGGGGCTCCACCGGCTGCCCCGCACGCAGGATCTCCGCCATGCGTGCCAGCTCGTCATCGGTCTGGCGAGGCACCCAGTCAATGCCCTTGACCTTCGGACTCGTGCGGTCAGGTGTGCGCCGCGGGAACTGCTGGACCGGGCTGGCTACCGTTTCGGGTTCCATGGGTCGGTCCTTCGCGAGAGGGGACGTTGCGGAGGTCGACCTCCGGTCCCGGACCTCCAGTCGACGTGATCAGTGAACTCCCGTGTGCGGAGGGTGACCAGGTGTGGTCAAGGTTCAATGCGTACAACGCGTACAACCGACAACCCGCGCACCAAGCAGTAGCGTTGGGCCATGGACCGGGCGCGAAACGAGAAGTTGGCGCGAGTCATCGCACGCGCCGAGCTGAGCTATGAAGCAGTCGCCAAAGGGGTACAGGCCGTGGCAAATGCCTCTGGCAACAGCACCCTCCGTACCAGCAAGGGGACCGTCGGGTTCTGGGTCGGCGGCAAGCAGCCCAATCCGACGACGGCTCGGTACCTGTGCGAGTTCCTGTCGAGGAAGGTCGGCCAACCGCTAACCCTGCACGATCTCGGGTTCGATTCAGCTGATGCCCATTCCGGTGAAGCCAACTTGGGGCTTACCGTCGAAGACGACCCAGTGGAGACGCTGGGGCGGATTGGGAGAGCTGACATCGAGCGACGAGATTTCTTGACGCGAGCCGCGTACTCCGTGGCCGCCGCCGCCTTGCCCCTCGGCGTAGCCAGCGAGGCGCAGGCGCGCACCGCCCGCGCGATTGCTGGGGGCGTGGCGGGAGCAGCTGAAGTTGCGGCCGTCCGTGACATGGTGGCCATGTTCACGGCCATCGATGAGCGCCATGGTGGACAGCACGGCCGCAGCACCGTTGTTCAGTACCTCACCGACGACGTGCGACGCCTGTGCCAATCGCGGTTCGAGAGCGACGAACTACGCAAGGAGATGTTCTCCGCCGCCGGATCGCTCGCCTACCTCGCCGGATGGAAGGCGTACGACGCCAGCGAGCATGGGCTCGCCCAGCGCTACTACCTTCAGGCGCTCAGCCTCGCACGCCGTGCAGAGAACCAGGCAGACCAGGCATATGTCCTGCGGATCCTCGCCCACCACGGGATGGACAACGGGCGGCCAGAACACGTCCTCGGACTCGCCGACACTGCTCTGGAACTGAGCCGCGGGGTAGACCCGGCCACCGAGTCCCTGTTCGTCATCTGCCGGGCGCGTGCCCTTGCTGAGTCCGGCCGGCACGTCGAGGCGCGAAGAGAGGCCGAACGGGCCCGTGAACTCGCGCTGCGGGGAGAGACCGGCGAGATGGTGGGCTGGGCGACCATGTGGGGAATGCCCCTCGCAACCGTAGATTCCCACACGGCCAAGATCTGTACCCGGCTGGGCGACCACGCCGCCGCCGAAGCCCACCACGCCGGTGCGCGTAAGCGCTACGCCTCCACCGAACACCAGCGCATCGCTGCCCTGTCAGCCGCTGCCGAGGGTGGTGCCCAGCTCAAGCAGGGACAGATCGAAGCGGCGTGCGCGACCTGGGACAGGGCACTCGACACCATGACCGGCATCCGATCATCCCGAACCGTCAAGTCCGTACGCTCCATGCGCACCGACCTCGCACCGTTCCGGGCGCGTGGCGCCCGCTCGGCACTTGAGCTGGACGAGCGGGCTCGCACGTGGCTACGCCAGGCGGTCTAACCGTTCGGCAGCCGAGTGGTGCAAGGGCAGCCGCGGTTGATGGTTACTGTCCAGTGCTGTTACCGGCCTGCGGTTCCGTGGGAACGGCGGCATGCCGGGCCTCAGCGACGGCTGCGTGGGCCGGGCCGCCGTACAGCGGCACGTTGGCGAGCGGGTCCCGGGCACCGCGGCCGTGCCGGCGGTCGTACCGCGTATCGGCGGTGTGCGACTCCTCATGCCACCGGCCTGCGATGTTGCGGTCGAGCAGGGGGACACCAGCCTCGATCATGTCGGTGTTGGCGCCAGCCCGCCATCCGTGGGACGTGACCTTCTTCCCGTCGATGTACGGGACGCCGGCGCGCTCGGCGAGCTCCTGGAGCCGGGCGTCCAGGGACCCGGGCCGCATGCGGACTCCCCGTTCGCGGTCGGCCGGGTACTTCCGCAGCGCGCCCTTGACGGTGAGGGCGCGGAAAACCGGCAGGTGCGCTGCATCGGCATCCAGTTCCCGAAGGACACCCAACCAGGCACGGGCCCGCCGCACCAACTGGAGGTCTTCCCGATCTTCGAGAAACCGGCCGGAGCCCTTGCCGGACTGGTCAGTCTTCGACGTGGCGGTGACGACGTGCAGGCCGGTGTCGTAGACCTTGATGCGCCCACGGAGCAGGTCGGTGAGTTCGGACTCCCGGTGGAGGTTGCAGTAGGCGAGCGCGGCCAGGAAGGCGTCCCGCTTGCCGATGTTCGTGGACTCGTCGATCGCGGCGATGATGCGCAGGTTGTACTCGATCGTGACGGCCGGGGCCCGCCTGACCTCGCCGCCGGCCTTGGCCCACTCCTTCCTCCAGACGCGCAGGCGACCCTTGAACCGGCTCGGATCGGGACGGAGGTCGACGGGTTGCCAGTTCCAGATCCGGGACATGAACTGCCCGACGCTGTCGGGCTTGTACTCGCCCGCCTTGCCCCTGCGGATCAGGTGCAGGCCGTAGGAGGTGTACGTCGCGGTCGTGCAGGGATGCGCGAGCCGGGGCGGCTCCTGGGCTGCGCACCACGCCTCGAAGGCCTTGGTGGTGGAGTCGCGATTGGTGATGGTGTTCTGGGCGAGGTCGGGCTCCTCCAGGTCGGCGATGTCCTCCTCGGACAGTCGGAAGTCCTCGTCCCTCCAGGCCGGCTGTTCGTCGGCCAGCGGAGGGAGCTGCCCGGGGCCGAGCATCGTGTGCTGCGTGACCACGTACCGCGGGCTCGGCCGGTCGGCCAGCGGTCGGACGACGATGTCGCCTTCGACCAGCTCGGCATTGATGACCTCCACGTCCGTGCTCATGGCGCCTCCGGGGTGCGTACAGGGTGGTCGGGGTGGTCGTGGAACGGCTCCGCAAACTGGCGGACGATGGCGAGGAGCTGAGGGGGGATCGCGGTGCCGAGGACCTCGCAGTAGTCGAGGAGCTGTTCCTTCGCGTCCAGGTCTTCGAGGACGCGGCCGGGCTGGTGGCTGAGGATGTGGCGGGTGAGCTCATGGTCGGCCTTGACGCCGCGGCCGGTCAGGACGGAGACGACGAGCCGGCCAGCCGCCTCGACGCCGAAGCGCCGGGCGCCGGGCTCGGTCGGGTCCCACCAACCGTCGGCGGCCGCCGCGTGGGCAAGACGCTTCTCCTCCTCAACTCGGGCACGGAGAAAGGCGATCCAGCCCACGGGCGACGTCACGGTTTCGCTCTCCATCTTCCGAACTTCAGTCACTTCAGTCACTGTCTGGCCGTCACGGGCGGATGCCGCAGCTCTCCAGGAAGTCTTCGTCATACACGCGGCCCGCAGCCTCGTACAGCCAGCTGCTCCACTGCTCAGTGGTCCGGATGGTGCCCTCCAGGGCGGCCGCTACGAACACCCGCTCGGTGAGGTTCGCAGCCTTCTCCGGGTTGCCGGTGCGCCCGGTCAGGAGCCCCAGGATCGGCCCGTAGGCCATCTCGAACAGCTGCTCCAGGTGAGAGCGCAGCGCGTCGCGCTCAGGGGTGACGCCAGACATCAGTGACTCCCGTCCGACGCATCCGCCGGAGCGCCGCCGGGGAAGTCCGGGTGCCGCTCCCAGCGGTCCGCCTCGTTGCGCATCCACTCCAGCTTGCGCACTGCGCCGACGATGTCCGCATGCTCCAGGAACGCCTCGGCGGCCCCCATTGCGTACCCCAGGGACTCGTGGAAGAGCGGATTCACGACCGGTGTCTCTGCCGCCCGCGCTCTCAAGAAGCCGTGCCAGAGGCCCAGTTGGGCGATCATCTCGGCATGGGCGTCGATGCTCGGGCCCGTGGGCGGTGAGACCGGCGGGGGAGTGGCGGGAGCCGTCGTCGGCTCCGGCCGCTCGCCGCGGGGGCTGTATCCGCGCGTGTGCGTCACGAGCGGTCCCCCGGCTTGACTGCGCCGTCGACCGAGGAGTCGGCGGCCGGGCCGGTGGGCTCCACGGCGATACCCTCGGTGCCGGCGGTGGAGGTCTTGCCGGTGCCGCCGCGGGTGACCCACCCGTTGATGCTCGGCTGCGGGTCGAAGTCGATCGTCAGCGGCACGTGCCGCGCGGCGGCCGCGAACGACGCCGACCACTGCTCGGTGTCGGCCGGTTCCGGCAGGCTGTTCGGCACCGGCTTCATGATCGCGTACACCTGCTCGGGGCGCTCGACGTGCCCGAGGTGGCTCAGCCGGTCGCCCGGGGATACCGGTTGCTGCTGTCGCGCGATGCGCCCGTCGCGCTGCTCCGGCTCGGCCGGTCGCCAGGTCGCCAGCGGGTGCTCCCACTCGCTCGCCCGGTCGGCGCTCATGCCCCTGCCCCGCGACTGCTCTCCGCCGTCATGCTCACCCTGGCCGTGCTCGTTCTCGGTCACGCGTTCCCCGCCCCAGTAGGTACCGGTTATTCAAAATAGAATAACCGGTAAGGCGAACCTAACCAGTCGTCAGGGCCCCTTCGAGGGCGCGGGAGTTCACTCAGAGGGGTGTTCTCGGCCGCGCGAAGTGATTCACCCGCAGACCCACCCTATGATCTAGGTCTCTCACAGTTCACAGGGTGAGCTCTGTCGGAAGGAACGAGATGCCGATCACGATCAAAGGGTCACCGGAGTTCGAGGCGAAGCTGCTCGCCCTCGTCGCCGAACACCTGGACGGCCTGACCATCGAGCAGCACGCCGAGTGGACGGTGGAGCGCGCGGCCGCGTTCCACCGCCTGGCCACCCCCACCGCCCGCACGCTCATCAACGACGTCCTCGCGGGCGGCGGGTACCGGGCGGCCGCCGACCTGCGCGACATGGGCCGCGACCTCGCTGGGCCCTCCATCGCCCTGACCAAGACCCTCACCGCAGGCGCCCGCGACGGCCTGTGGCCGGCGAACATGCCCGCCCCCATCACCCCGGAGTACGACCGCGAGAAGCCCTCACACAAGAAGGTTCAGGGCTACCGGATGGACCCCGCCCTGGTCCCGCTGTTCACCACGGCGACGGAGGCGTGAGCATGCACGACGACGTCCTGGCCGTCCACGAATACGAGACGCAGCAGTTCACCCCCGCCGAGCTGGAGGCCATCGCCCGATACCGCGAGGCCACCGCCGGGATCCCCGACACGTTCGACGGCTTCGACCTCGCGCATGTGCACTGGCACGTCAGCGAGTTCGGGCCCACTCAGACGTACCCGATGATCCGATCCCTCGCGACGACACTGGGGAACTGGTACCTCGCGCTCGACGCCGCGATCGGCGACCTGCTGACCTGCACGACGGAGTCCAGCACGTACAGCACGGCGGCCGCACGCTTCCTGAAGGCCGAAAGCGAGACCTACCACCAGGTCCGGCAGGACTTCGAGCACACCGTCACCGTCTGGTCCCTCGGACTGGACACCAGCGCGACGGGGGACTACCCGCCGGCCACCCGCACCCTGAACCTGCCCGGCCAGAGCCTCGAACCGTAGGCTCCTCACACTTTCACCAAGGCCAGGGGTCACGAGCACGCCCCGAGCCCGCAACGCTCCGAAAGGACTGCACCACCATGCAGCACTACACCGAGGATCCGCTGATGGACGGCCCTCGCCGCGAACACCGTCTCCTGCTGGAGCCGGTCGGCACGACGAGGTCCCTGTTCGGCGCGGAGGCGGCCCTGTTCGCCGCGGCCTGTTCCGCCGGGGACTGGATGGACCCGAGCCGGTACGACAGGGACGGCCACTTCGAGGGCTTTGACCTGCACATGCAGGCCCTACAGCAGCAGCTCCGCGAGACCGAAGCCCCTGGAGAAGCACACCATGACCGCCCCGACCTGGAGGCATGACGTGGTGATCCGCATCAGCGCAAGGGAGGCCGCGCGCTACCCCGGCCTCCGAGCGCGGCTCGGTGCCGGGGCTACTGCCGTGACGCACCCGGCAATGGGGCGCCGTACCGCTGCCAGCCTGAGCAGCACCACGACCTACGTCGAGTGGGATATGGACGCCGAGGTCGGCGGGGCGCCCCACTGGGTGCTGAACCTGCCGGACATGGAGTTGATCAACGCGAACGAGGTGCGACGCTGGCACTGGTCGAGGGAGCGGAAGGCCGCGGCCGCGATCCGGGAAGCCACAGCAGTGCTCGCGCGTACCGCCGCGATCCCGCAGCTGACCCAGGCCCGCGTGCTGTACGTCGTGCGCCCGAAGGCGCGCACCCGCGTCTTCGACCCGTCGAACTGGGCGCTGTCGGCGAAAGCCGCCGTGGACGGTTTGGCCGACGCAGGGGTGTTCGAGGACGACAACGCGAGCATCGTCACCGGCGTCGACCCGAGAGCAGGCGAGCGCCAGAACGGCGCCCGCATCAGGATGTCGCTGGTCATCGTGGACCAGGGGAGAGGGGAAGGCCTGTGAAGGCGATGGAACGGCGGCCGGCGCCGCAGAGCATCAGCGCGGACGGGGAGCCCGTCGCGCACGGAGCACCGGCGCTCTACAGGGGGCAGCTCGCCGCGAGCTCTCGGGACGCAACGTACCTGTCGTCTCCGAACGTGCACGGCGACAAGTCGAGCCACGTCGCGGTGTTCACCGAGCGGTACCTCGTGGGTGGCGGCATGCACGGGATCGGGGCCGCGTGCGACCCCGTCCACATCCTCATGGACACCGGCGCGGCCGTCGGAGCGCACGAGATCACCCCCGGCGCCCGCTGCCGACGCCCGGCTTGCAGAAGCCTGTACGCGACGGCGGACCGGCAGGACTCCGACCTGGACCACATCCGGGCCTACTACGGGCTGGCCGCCCGCATCGGCATCACCGTCGCGCTGGGCCTCCGTGTTCGGCATCACGATCGGCCCGGCACCATCATCGACACCGCGGGCCAGTACCTCGTTGTGCGCCTGGACGACGAGACCGTACCGGTGACGGTCCACGCCACCTCGGGGATGGAGTACGAGGGTCCGGACGGCTGGGTGCGAGCGGTCCCGCTGCCGGATCCGTCCGCCGCGGTGTAACGAATCCGGGGCCCGCTCCGTCTATCCCGTGCACAGCCCCCTGCGTCGGCGCCCGCCGACCTCGATCTTCAGGCAGGGGGCTGTGCCCTGGGGGAGAGACATGAGCACAATCACCATCCCGAGCCGCGTCGACCTGCTCCGCGAGGCATCCCTGACGATCTGTGGGCGCCGCGAAGGGAAGACGAAGGCCTGCAACTCGTGCCTGCGGAAGGCCGACGCGGCCGTACGCCTGGCCCGCGGTGCCGAACAGAACCGCGACCTGACGTCGCGCCTCGCGGACATCATCTGCGGTTCCGCTGGCCAGCCCTGCGGAACCTGCTGGGACAAGGCCACCACCCTGCTGCTGGAGCTCCGCGGATGAGCAGCAGCTCGTTTCCCACCCTGCTGATCGTGGCCGAGGTCATGCACAACGGCCGGATGTGGCGCAGCCAGGCGGGGATGGACCCGGTCCACTGGAACGCCTTCCCGGACCTTCGCAGCATGAAGGTCGGCTACGTGATGCACCATCTCCAGTCGCGTCTCGGCCCCGTGGAGGAGTCGGACGTCCGGGTGTTCCTGTGGGACGGAAAGCGTGAGACACCCCTGCCCCAAGATCTTTTCTCGGTGTCTGCTGATCAGCGCCGGTAGTCTGGCCCCATAACCGCATACCGGGTCTCGGCCCGGACCCCTGCTGTGGCGCACGAGCAAGCGCCCCGGCTTCAACGCTCCGAACCCCACCAGGAGGGCATATCCATGCCTTGGCTCCTCGCCTTCTCCGGTACCAGCGTCTCCGTCCTGATGTGACGTGACGAACCCCTGACCTGGGGTTCCTTCCCGCACCCACGTCACGTCACTTCCCAGGAGACTGCTGTGCCCCCGCACCCCTCGCATGACTCGATACTCGCCCGCGCGGCGCTGGGTGCCGCGAGCGCGTTCGGCGCGGCCTGCCGTTGGTGTTCCCGCCGCCGCTACGAGCTCGCCCCCGGCGCCGCAACAGGCGGCCTGACCGGACTGTCCTGGCTCCACCACCTCGACGGCGTCAGCCTGCCCGAGCACGGCGTTTACGGGCTTGCCCTGGCCGCCACGGGAGCCCTCGCCGCAGGGGGCCTCAAGCACAAGAACAAGACGATCGCGGCGGCCGGCACCGGCGGCCTGGTCATGATGGCCGACGCGTGGATCGGCGCCGGGCTCGGCCCGTCGGTACCCTCGCTGATCGCCGGCGCAGTCGCGACCGGCGGAGCGTACGCCGTCTACGTACCTTGGCTCGTGAAATCGCGTCAGGACCGCCTTGCCCTTCAGGTGAAGGCGGCCAAGGCCGGGGTCACTGCGCGCGGGCTGGGTGACAACACCTTGGCGCCGGGCATCACCGGCTCGACAGCGGAAGAGACCGCGCTACTGCGGGCACTGGTCGCCATGCTCTCCGTCCCCGCAGTAGACGTGACCGCCCTCGACTACACCCCCTTCGGGTGGCGCGCGGTCGTCGTCCTGCCGCCCGGCCGAAACACCGCGCCGCAGAAGGTCATCGCCCGCAAGGAACAGCTCGCTGCGAACCTGGGACTTCCGGGAAAGCTGAGGCTCGCCAAGGGGATAACCGACAACGAGCTCGTCGTCACGCTGTACGAGTCCGACCCCCTCGCGGCCACGCTCCCCTGGCCGGGTCCGTCCACCACGACATGCCACGAGCCGGCCGCTCTCGGCCTCGACGCCTTCGGGCACCCCGTGCTGGTGCCCCTGCTGTACAACCACGTGCTGATCGGCGGGGCCAGCGACAACGGCAAGTCGAGCCTCCAGTCCGTCCTGATCGCCTACGCCGTGGCGTGCAAGGACGCCGAGGTGCTGCTGGTCGACCTGAAGCCGGGCGCGGTCGAGCTCGGCCCATGGCGCAGCTGCGCGCTCGGATTCGCCGACAGTCCGAGCCGCGCGATGCAGTTGCTCAAGTTCGTGTGGTCTGAGGTCGAACGCCGCGGAAAGTACCTGTCCGCCCTCGGAGACAAGCTGGGCAAGCCGGTAAAGAAGTGGGTGCCGGGGGAGCACGGGCCGGCATGGTTCGTGTTTATCGACGAGCTTGCCGAGCTGATGCGCCAGGTCCCGGCCACCGCCAAGCTGATCGAGTCGCTGCTCCAGGTGGCGCGGTTCGTCGGCATCACCCTGGTATGCGCCACGCAGTCGCCCTCAAACCGAGTATTCGGTGGAAACACCGACGGCCGCCAGCAGTATCAGGTGCGCATCGGTCTCGGCGCGAAGGAGTCCACGACCGCCAACTTGATCTTTGGGCCCGGTGCGTATGGTGACGGCTGGTGCCTGGACGAGCTAGACGCCCCGGGCAAGTTCCTGCGGTGGGACCGTCAGCACGGTGTGCCAGTGGAGTCCCGCGCGTACTGGATGACCGACGACGAGATCGGAGCGATGAACCATCGGTACGCGTGCGAGGAGGTCGGCAGCGAAGCCCGGCCACACCCGCAGGTGGAGCCCGAGCCCGAGGACGACCCGACTCCTCCGCGGCCGCCCACGCCTCCCTCTGGGGGGCCCGGGGGCGGCCGTCCGCTGCTGCGCGCCGTACCGACTTTCCCCGACGGGACGGAGATCGCTGACGAGCGACACCTGGCGCTGTGGCAGGCGGTCGAGAAAGCGGGCCCCAGCGGCATCACCGTGGACGACCTGGTGGCAATGGACCTGCCGCAGTTCGCCGCACGCTCCTCGGTGAACGGCCCGCTGGGGCAGTGGCGGCGGAAGGGCTGGGTGGAGGAGGCCGGCAAGCACGGCCGGGCGATGGCGTACCGGACCGTGCCGCGCTCCCTCCCCGCGTCCGGACCGACGAAGGGTGCGGACGCGACCGCCGCGGCGACAGTGTGAGCAACTCGTGGGTCCGGCATGGCCGAAGGGCTCAGCCATGCCGGACCCACGTGACATGATCTTCGGCATGACAAAGGGGTGGGGGGCCGCCGCGAGCCTGCTGGTGCTCGGCGCGGTGACGTTCGGTATGACGGGATGCGGCGGGGCCGAGGCGGCGGCGAAGGCGCCGGCCGCGAGCCCCAGCGAGAAGCCGCCGTCGGTGTCAGCAGCGGGTAAGGCCTACGCGGACGACCTCAACAAGCTGGCGTGGGGCGGATGCCCGGACGACTGCGATCCTGATCTCAACGAGATCGTCGCGAACGCCCGAACCCTGCGGAAGGCGATGAACACCGACCCGGCAGGGGCCACGTTCTGGTCCCCGGCGTACCGGCTGATCGACCGGATCGAGGAGGGGCGCGCCAAGGTCCAGGGCGACGCGCGTTGGAACCGGGCACTGATCCTCGGCCCGGCCCACGAGCTGAACGACTGGTTGTCGCAGCACCCCACGCAGTAGCTCCCGCCCCGTCTCCTCGTTGAACACGAGGGGGCGCAAGACGGTCTCGTCTATCAACCTTGATAGATGAGTATCAAGGTTGATAGATGAGAAAGGGCCGACGGATGAAATCCGAAAATTCGATTGAAAAGATCACGGCCGCTATTGATGTAGTCCACGCTGCGCGACTGAAAGCCATCAGTAGAAAACATCGACGGGAAATGGCCGATTATGCGAAAGAACTCCAGGACGAAGGGCTCTCCGGGAGTGCAGCACGGCTCACCGTCAGGCGGATGCGCAGCGCCGAGGTCTGGCCGACGCTGAACCTGATCGTCCAGAGTGCGATCGAGTGCCGGCTTGCAGAGGACGACCTCGCCGGACCCTGGGCGCCTCTCACCCAGGACGAGGAGGAGCTGGCCACTCTCTCGGGCCGAGGAGTCGGCCGGCACTACCCCGGCTCGCTCGTCAGCAGAACCTACGAACTCCCATATGAGCTGGTCAAGGCGCTGAAAACTGCCGCCGTCCGCGTGAGCGAGGCGCCCCTGGCCAAGCTGGAGGAGGTCGGGCTGACTTACCAGAGTCTCGACTACACGGCAGAGCAGCAAGAGCAGCGGGACGAGCTGCTCACCGCCGTGCACTCCGTGGCGCGCATCGTCCGGCAGGGGCTGGAGCGGTACGGGCCCTGGCCCAGGGAGGAGATCCCGCCGTCCGCTCCGCAGCCACCCGACGGGGAAATTTCTATCAACCTTGATAGAAGATAAACGCTACCCCGCCAAGCCGGAATGGGCCGAACTGACGAATTCTTCATTTGCTTTGAATTTCCCTTCGCTTGTGCGCTATCAATGAGACGAAGGAAATCGGCTACATGAGGAGGAAGCTGTGCCTGGGTCCGTACCAGCTATCGAGGGGCTCCCGCGGTACACCACGTGGGGCGCCGTACCCGCCGAACTGCTCACCAAGACGCAGCTCGCCCAGCAGGACCCGCCGCTCAAGCCCGGAGGCAACCCGGTCGGCCAGGTGCTCTACCACGGCAACTGCTACGCACCGCTGTACCCGCTCGGCGAGGCCGTGCCGAAGCGCGGGGCCACCCCGGCGCAGCGGGCCGCCCTGGACCGAGCCCGGGAGTTGCAGCACCAGTGCCGGCGGTGCGGCGCCCACGAGCGGAACCCGCTCGGCAAGGGCCGGTTCTGCGACCCGTGCCGGTACGCGATGACGATGTGGGAGCAGCACGACCAGGCGCAGGCCCTGGCGCGCGAGCTGGTCGCGGACCCGGCCGCCGTGCTGCTGGTCGTGGACGTCGAGCCGGACTTGCTGCCGGAGACGCAGGGCGTCGCCGTGGTCGCCGTGCACGACCGCCACCTCCTCTACGCCGCCCCTGCCGGGGAGCACGGCAGCCCCGAGCGCTGCGCCGTCCTCGACCGCCTCGACTCGCTCCTGGCGGACCGCCGCGTGGTCGAGGAGCCCGACCACATGGGCCCCAGCCGCCGCTACCCGCAGGCCCTGCTGCTCCTACCGAACTCGGGGCCGGTCGTCTCCGGCCGCGACCCGCTACACCCGTGGGCCGCGCACGCCTCATCGGCCAACGCGTCCGTCGCGCGGGTCTGGGCTTCCTGGTACGGGTTCACCGACCACCCGTCCAGCACGCACCCCTGCATCCCCGAGTACGGGGCGGCCATCCCGTGGACGCGGTCCCTGGATGTGGCGGCCGACGCGCAGTCGATGGTCGGCCTTCTGCACCGGATCGCGGACGGCACCGAGCCGGTGTGGGAGCGGGCGGCCTGGACGATGGACGGCTACGGGGTCGGAGAGCCGGGGCCGGCCCGGGGCCGCGCGGCGCTGTCCGGAGGGAGGAACTGATGTCGCAGATCCGGCTCATGGACTCCGACCCGGACCGGGCCCGGCGGACCGCGGAAGCTCTCATGCGGGCGCTGGAGGCGTCGGGGGAGGTCGTGGCGACGAACATGTCCGAGCCGGTCCCGAACCGGCGTGGAGCGGGCGCCCGCGTGTACCTGGAGGTGCTGCTGCTGGAGCCCCGCAGCCGGCCGGTGGAGGAAGAGGTGACTCTCGAACGCACCGACGCCCCGCAGACCGGTCCCGTGCGCGGGGCACTGCCCAGAGGCCGGCGCGCGATCCAAAGGTGAGGCGGGTACCCGCTACGCTCCCGCCTCATGGATGCCTTACCCCCCGCCCCGCAGCACTTCATCACCGGCCACCTGGAGGCCGCCGGGTTTCGCTCGGGCAACTCCGTAGGTTGGGTTCCGCCCTCCGAACGCGGTAACACATGGCGGTTGTACCCCATCGAACCCGAAAGCTGGCCCGAAGGCGCCGTGGAGTGCACGCAGGTCCACTGGACGGTCCGCGACTCCTGGCAGCGTTTCCAGGCGGCCCGGCACGACTGGGACGCCTCCCACGCGCTGGGCGCCGACCTGCGCGAGGCCTACCGGCTGCTCACTATGGCGCTGGAGAAGCTCGGCTACACCGTCACCTACCGGGAGAAGCCCGACCGTTGGGGAACGTACGAGTGGATCGAGGTCTACGCCATGGCCGGACAGGTGACCGAGCCGTCGGCCACCTGAACGAAGCCGCCCGCAGACTGTCTCTCGCGGCATCCGCCGGCGGCTCAAGGCGCCGTCGGGACCTCGTGATGGGTAGCGCGGGCGCGAAGTCTGTCCGCCGCGGCGTCGAGCGCCGCATGCAGCTCGGGCAGGAGGGCGAGCGCCGCCTCTACAGCGGCCGCGGGTGGCTGCTCGTCCGCCTGCACGGCGCTGAACGCTTCCAACGGGGTCAGAGGGGCCATGCGGCGGCGCCACGCTCGTTCTGCATCGCCACTGGCGTAGCGCTGGGTCAGGGCCTCGACCTGCGTTAGCTCGACTCCGGTGAGGAACCCGGCGATCCCCTTCTTCTTGACGTGATCGCAGATCACCTGGGATTCACCGCCCCATCCCGGGCCGCCGGAGGCTTCGGACATCGCGACGATGTTGGCCACGATCGCTGCCTCGCGCCCGCGGGCCTTGGGGCTCTTCGTCTTCTCGAAGAGCTTTTCCACGTGGGAGGGCAGAATCCACGGGCTCTCGAAGTCCTTGTTGGCAGGGTCTGAGGCCACGGTGATGCGCAGCACCCCGAGCGCATACGTCTCGGCGGACAGTGTCCGCCGGTACAGCAGCCCCTCGGTCGCCTCGGGATCGGCCGCGTTGGCGGCGCGCCGCACCTGCGCCACGGTGGGGCCGTCCGGCCACTCGAAGCTCCACTCACGACGGACGTCGTCGTAGCGGGGATCGATCGCCTCGGGGCCCCAGGGCAGACCGAACTGGCTGGTGAGCTTACTGGCCAGCTTCCGGAGGCGGGCGGAGCGATTAGCGACCGCCATCGGGGCCCTGCACGATGGTGACTTGGCGGCCGGTGAGCCGGGAGAGCGCTTCGGCGTCCCCGGCATCCATCGCGGCACGCAGGGCAGCTGTCCGCTCCAGGTCTGCGAGGAGCCGGGCCTTGACCTGGTCGTCCTCCAGGCCGTCGATCGGGAACAAGGCCCGTCCGGCCTCGTACGACTGCACGTACGCGGTGGTGGCCTGATGGACCCGCTTGCCGTCGGCGTTGGGCGGGGCAAAGCGGCGTACGGGCCGGCCGTCCTCATCGCGCTGGACGTCGCCGCGGCCGTCGGGGACTGTGTCCGTCAGCCGCCGCTGAAACTTCTCGATGCTCTCCCGAAGCTGGTCGGCCTTGTCGTTCGCGTAGCGCCAGTTCCCTTCCTCGGCGGCACCGAGGAAGCGGCTGAGGAAATCCATGACCCCGGCGAGGTCTTCGGCGAGGTTCTTCTCCTCGTCTGTGCCGTCCAGCAGGTCGTGCACCGAGGGTCCGTCAGTCATGTCGCGTCCTTGGTCGGAGCCTGAAGTACATCCAGTCTTCCACGACTACGGTGCGCGTTGGCCCGGTATCGCATCCCCCGCCGATATCGGGCCGAAGACGCACGGCGGCCCGCCGGAGGCAACGTGCGAACGGTCTCCGGCGGGCTCCAGCGTCCACGATGCCAGCCGGGGCCCGGCCGAGCACTGAGGCGCGGCGGATGCCCCCGCGGCTGCTCAGTGCTTCTCGGCCTCGCCGTCGCTGAGCTCGCCCACCATCCCTGGGATGGCGTGCTGCACGGTGTCCACGACTGCCCCCACGAGAGTCCATACGGCGTCGGAGAAGTCGGGGGACTTGGTGTCGTGAACAGTGACGACCTGGTGGGGGCCGAAGCGGACCGTGGCCGGGGTGCTGAGCAGGGCCCAGCCGCCCGGTACGTCGGGCGGCTCCGGGAAGTAGTTGGGGACGTTCCACTCTCCGAAGGCGACCACCCGGCGGCGGAGGGTGTTGTCGTCCTCCGTGCCCTCCAGGTAGTCGGGCGGGTCGACGCGTACGCGGATGAGGAGCTTGCCCCATCGGAACTCGGCCTCGCGCAGGTCGTGGGGGAGCAGCACGCGTTGGATCTTGCGCCGCATCCCGAAGGGCATGTTGGGCTCGGTCGCGGGGGATGTCTGCTTCAGCGCCGGGTAGCGGGCCTTGACGGCTGTGCCGGTACGGCGGGGCGGCACGGTGTCCCACTCGGGGTGTTCAGGCAAGTAGTCGTCATTGCTGGCCACTGGGGTCTCCTCTGCACACGGAAGGCGCCGCGGGGTGTCCGCGGCGGGGCCGAAGAGAACGGCCCGGCATCCCCGCGGGGCGGGGAGGGTGCATTCCCGCGTGTGCGGGCAGGGTGAGACGTGATCAGTATGGGGGAGCCGGAGGCACGCCCGCAGGCGATTGGGGCAGCTGCTCGCCTGGGCGAGGTGGTGGGGATGCGGTGGTCAGCTGGTGGTACGCAGGGCCCCGGGGCGTAGGGGGGTGCCGAGGACTCCGAGGACCAGGCGCCGGTGGGCGTCGTGGAGGGTGCGGACTCGGGCGGGGTTGAGGCCGGGCGGCGGAGGCTCCTGGCCGGCGTGGGGTCCGCCCGGCTTGGTCGCGATCCACAGGTGGCCGGGGTCGGTGCCGTCGAGGGCGGAGGTGATGCCGGCGCGCTGGCGGAGCCAGCGGCGGACGATGTCGACGGTCTCGATGTCGAGTACGACCGGTCCGTCTTCGAGGAGGAGCCGCGGCGCGGGGCGGTGGTCGAGCTGGAGGTCGGCGAGGCGCAGACGGGCCAGGTTGCGGACGGTGCGGCCGGTGGCGGCCACGAGGGCGGCCAGTGCGGCGGTGCGGATGCTCGTGGCGGCGTTCGCGCCGTTGGGGCGCTTGACGGCCAGGGTGTGGATGACGGTCTGGGCCTCGTCGGGGTCGAGGTGCTCGCCCGTGGTGTTGGGCGGGACCTCCAGGCGCCAAGGGGTGCCGAGGTACTCGGCGAAGACGTTGTAGGTGATGACCCGGGACCGGCCGGTGGCCTCAGCGGAGGGAGCATCAGGACCGCGGAGGGTGTTGCGTGCCCGGGTGAGGCCGGCCGCAGCATCTTCGAGCCAGGCGTGGACGCGGGGGAGCTCCATCAACTCGGCGGCGGACAGGGTGGCCGGGGTGCCCTCGGCGTTGAGGGCGTGCTCCAGGTACTCGGTGAGGTACCGACCGCGCAGGCGCCGGGTGCCGGGGGCGAAGCGGCGCTCCTCCAGGTCGTTGAGGAACGCGGTGATGGCGTCGAGGGCGGTGGTCACGCCCGTCAGGGTACTGGGGCGTCCCGTCCTCAGGGTGTGATGACGGAGGCCTTGGCCATCACGCCGAGCCCGTCCACCAGGGCTTCAAGAGTCGCCCGCTGGTCAGGGGCGTAGGCGGGAAGGAGCACCAGGCCCACCCAGCGGTATCTCCGAATCAGCTCTGCCCAGCGTGGATCACGGAGCGGGCCGGACTCGAAGAGGACCGCTCCCTGCTCCATGCCTTCCAGGTGTGGCCCGTAGTAGTGGGCCGTGATCTGCCCAGACTTGCTCTGTACCGCGCGCACCCTGTTGCACGCCGACGCAGCCGTCAGGCCTTCGATGAGCGGGGCAGAGCCCTGGCCGGGTAGGCGGGTGAAGCCCACCTGCTCGATGTGGAATTGTCGGATGGCCTTCCGGACGTGTGGTGAGGCGTCCGAGGGGACGGTGGCGGTCAGCAGAGGCACAGCGGTGTCCATGCTGCGCCCGAAGGGCATCTGGCCGAATCCCAGGCGCAGCTCGGAGATCGCCTTGATGTCGTTCGCGAACTGGTCGGCTGCATCCACGCGTTCTCTCCTGATGGGCTGCGGGGGACGCTGCCCATCATGCCCTTAGACCCTGAGTGCTCGCGGGCGATCTCGTGCTGTGGGTGCCGCGCGGAGCGCGTCTGTTCAGGATGTGGCACGGTCTGCGGCCTGCCGACGGCGGGTTGGGGGGTGCTCAGGGATGCAGCGCGGTCGGGCGGTACGGGGCCCCTGCGCGAGCCGAGGGCCGGCCCGCGGCCGCGAGGTGGCGGGAGCGCCCCCGGGGCCCCGTACCGGCTGGCCGCACCCCTTTGCGCGCCGCAGGCGCGCTCTCTCCGAGGGCATGGTTACAGCGGAAAGCCTGCCTGAGCCAGGCCCCCGTTCGGCTGCTGCTGGTCTTGTGGTCCGTGTCGGAACGGTTCGATACGGCCCGGTCCGGTACGGTCCGACACGGACCCATGACGGGCCGCAGGGGCCCAGGGGGCTGCCCTAGTGGGGATGTGCTTTCCGCTGTAACCCATGATCCAGCTCCTCGGGCAACGGCGGGTGGGGGCGGCCCGCTGGGTCTGTGCCGCTTGACCAACGAACGCTCCCCCCAGCGGGCCGCTCACTCCATAGACGGAGTGGGACGCCTAGGCGTTACACCCATCCGTCCGCCCGGTCAGTTCGAGTACGGTCGGAGGGTGAGCAGGGAATTGACGGAGCCGGTGGAGACCCCTCCGTGGAACGCGGAGACGGGGCCGGCGCCCGTCGTGTGGAGCTGGCCAGCCGGTGACCGGCCCGCGCTGAAGGTGTGGTCCATGGGCCGGTGGCGGTACGCGCCCGTGCGCGCCCGGCAGGACTGGCCCGACGGAACGGTGGTCTACCAGGTCTCCGTCGACCTCGACGGCTCCACGAGCGTGGTCCCCCGCTCCTACGCCTGGCCTCAGCCCGGCCTGCGCGTCGCCCATGGCTCGCAGTCCCAGCCCTCGGCTTCCGGGCCGCCGCTCCTGGCCCGCGCCAGCCGCGCCGTCGCAATCGAGTCAGGCGGGGCCTGAACAGGCGCCAACCCGGCCTGCGGGGTCCACTGGAGCCATGGGTCCTTCTGTACGGCTGGTTGTCTACCCGCCTGACGAGAATGGGTGGCGGCGTGTCCGCTGGGACGGCACCTCAATCGGCGTCGCGCACCGCCCGAGCGACATCGTCGTCTTCCTGACCGCCGCTGGTCTGGAGAACTCCGAAGAACTCGATCTAACCGACCCTGCGGTCGTGGAGTGGCGCGGCGGCGGCCCGGAAACCTGGGCCGAATCCCCGCCGTAGATCGCTACGCCTGGGGGATGATCGCCTGGTAGCCGCGCCACTGGTAGTGGTAACGCCCCTCGTCGTCCTTCGCCGGTTCTCCGTTCTTGCTCCAGTTCCAGTGCGTCCGCAGGTAGATCTCCGGATCAGGCGCCAGAGGCTTGAGGAACTCGGCGATCCCCTCGGTCGAGATGGGCTCCACCACCAGGTGGTCCGGGGGCCACCCAAACCGGTTCAGCTCAACGTCGATTACCCGGCCAGCTGCCGGACCGCCCATCAGAATCGCCTGCTTGGTCATGCCCGGGAGCCTACCGGGGCGCCGTGCCGCAGCGTCCGGCGTACCGGCTTGGTTCGAAGCCGTCCAGAGCCGGGCCAGCCCGGAGGCGGTCTCGGGGCGCGCCGTTGCGGCGGCGCCGCGCCATCCCCGCGGGGATGCGGGGAGCAGGAGTACGGAGTGCTCGTAACGAGGTCCATCCCCGCATGCGCGGGGAGCAAGGGCCGGCTGGCCGGCCTGCCGGGATGCTATCGGGCGGCCACGCGGCGGGCTACCGGTTCCCGGAACTGGCGCGGGCCTGCTGCCGTACGGGCTCCATGTCGGCGACAGGGATCATGCCGCGCTCCGGCAGTCCGGCGTCCCTCCACAGCCGTACGGCAAGTGCTGCGTCGCCGCCCGCGTCCGCGGTGATGATCTCCTGGGCGACGGAGAACGCGAGGGCGCCTTCGCCAAGGTCCATGAGCCGGGCAACCATCCGCACGTTGCCGAACTCGCCCCGCTGCTTGCGGCTCGCGGCCGTGGGCTCGTTGTGCCGGTAGACCAGCACCCATCGGCCCTTGAGCTCGCGGGCTCGCGCGATCATCGCGGCGCCCCGGACGGTGTCCTCCTGCTCGGTGCGGATCGTCTCCTGGGCGCCGCCGGACGGGCGCAGCGTCAGCAGACCGCGGCGGCTGGTGGGCTCGATCTCCACGTTCTCCAGGTACGCCGAGAACGGGTGGGTGTCGTCCAGGGTCTTCATCGCCTGGTCGACCTCGCGGGCGGTGAACGCGAGGTCGACGGCGAGGTCGCGTACGCGGGCCTGCCAGGCTGCTTCCTGGCCTTCGGGGCAGGGGCCGGCGGCGTGGGCCGCGGCGGCCACGAGGTGGGTGTAGTCGCTCACCGCTCCATCATCGCCCGGGGGGCAGTTGAGCTAAGAGGGCTTCGCTGGGGCGTTCGACACGGGACAATGTGTAGACGGATTCCAGGAGGGCACGCATGGGCTTCATTCGGATTTTTGAGACCAGCGAAACCCCGTCGGGTTGGCGGTCGGTGTGGGAATCCGGCGACCCGCAGGGGACCGGATGGGAAGCCGTGCGTCGTAACAGCACGCGTTGGGAGGTTCGCCAGGGCGGTGTCGTCCGCGGATGGATCTGCGCTCCGCGGAAGAACTGGGCCTTCCAGGGCTTGGTGCGCGTGGGCAGGGACACGGTGCCGGTCGGCGACCTGAGCATCTCCGGTTTCCCCTCGGCCGAGGCTGTGGCCGAGCACTGTGCCCGTATGGATTCGGCGGCCGCAGCAGGGGTGTAGTCGGACATGGCCACCATCGTCTCGAAGTTCAGCGCGGGTCTTGCCAATCGGCGGTAGACCTCAGCCACAGGGGGAATTGGGCACGGGCAGCAAGGTGCTGGTCACGGGCCTGCACCGACCACAGACGACGCGCTCCTCAGCCCCAACGAGACCTGCACCGACGCGGAGCGACCACACCGGCCTCAGCCACATCGCGGCAGCAGCCAGCTCCCCGCCAGCCACGGCATCAGCGTCCGTGCCCCTCACGCGCCTTTCGGGTCGACGGCGGGGGAACGGCGCCCAGCCCCAAGACCGGGGCGGTACACGGCCGCTCAGAGCCACCGACCCCCCTCCCTCCGCCGCTGGCCGTTTTTGCCTCGCCCGAAATACCCGCAGTCGCCAGCGCGGGTGGCCACGGAGGCTTACGGACAGTGGGCGCACCCCGTTGGAGGGGAGGGTGCCCACTTGTCGTAGGGCAGAGGGTTGTGGCCTGGGTGGGAGTCAACGTGCAGGTAAGGGATTTAGATTGGGGGCGCGTCGCATCATCGCAGGTCAGATGGGGTGCAACGCCGAAATAACGTACGTCCAAAGCAACGTTCGAGCCGAGATATGTAGCCTTGGGCGTCACATTCGCGAGTCGGAATGTGACCAGTGGTCACAAAATTTGGGCCTTCATGAGGGGCTCGGGAGAGCCAATGTGACCTATGGTCACATTGCGGGCGGAGTGGCGAGCGTCGCCGGGGGTTCACGTGGGCGGTGGGGGAGGAGACCCCTGGAGAAGGTACGTCCAGAGCTACAGTCGGGCCGCGAACGTACGTCAGGCGCTACCTTCGACACGCGAAAAGAGACCATGGGTCACATCTTTGGGACTCATGGTCTCTTTCAGTAGGCTCAGCGCGTCTTGGATACGACGTGAGGAGTTCAACTCGTGGAAGTGCCTGTACAGGGCGACCGGCTCCAGCCTCAGGGTGAGCCGGCGCGGAAGAAGGCTCCCCCACCGCTCAGTCCGTACCGCAGGGGTGACCAGGCGACCGTCTTCGCGGTGCCGGCGGGACACACCCTCACGGTCAAGGCTGAGCCAACATCGACCGGTTTCGTGGGGCGCAGCTTCGCCATGGACTCGCTGGAGTTCCTGCGGTGGGCCGCGGTGTACTTCCACGACGACGCTCTGAGCTTGCGGGTCGTGATCTTCCTGATGGGCTCGCAGGAGCCTGGTGGGCTGATCAAAGCGACCCAGGAACAGTTGGCCAAGACGCTCCAGGCGCACCGGGTCCACGTGAACCGGTCGATGCGTCTCCTGGTCGGCCTCGGACTCGTACACATGGTCAAGCGCGGCGTGTACCAGCTCAACCCGCAGGCATCGCTGCGCGGTGGGGTGACCGAGGTCGAGGAGGCCGAGCCACGAAGGTCCCACGAGAAGCTGACTCGTAAGATTGATCAGCTAGCGATCATCGACGCCTTCCGACATGATCCGAAGGCGCTCGAAGAGTTCAAGTGGCTCGAACTTCCTAAGCCAGCACCCCGAAGGCCGCGCAACCGCAAGAAGCCCGCAGAACCGGACACATCGGAGGAATAGATGTCGGCTCAGCCTGCTGAGGTGAACGCCCCTGTGTTGCTGTGGGGTTCGTTCAACGTCTTCGCGTACCTCCCGAACGTTCCGGGGCCCGCTCTGAGGCTGCTCGTGCACCTCATGGGAACGCAGGAGGCCGGAGGCCGGATCGTGCAGACTCAGCAGGTGATCGCCGATTATCTGGGAGTCGACCGGGCGCTGGTCAGCCGGGGACTGAAGCACCTGGAGCTCGCACGGCTCGTGGTGAAAGAGGGGCAGGGCATCTACCGGCTCAACCCCATGGTGGCGGCATTCCACACGCCGGCGGAGGCGCAGACCGCGTTCAATGCGATGAAGCCTGAGGATTACCTCGACGTCCCGGACTTCGAGGAGCGGTATCAGGCCGCTGTCGCGGATGATGAGCTCGCCCGGAAGAGGAAGGCCGCGGAGCGGAAGAAGACGGCGCCCGTGGGTGACCTCACCGCGCACCGCCGACGCAGGAACCAGGCCGCATCCTGAAGTACCGGTGAAGCAATGTGGGCCCCCGCCACTGGCGGGGGCCCACATGCGTCTTGGATACCCCTCCACTCTAACCGCCCGGGGCGGAAGGCGAAAGCGCAGCTTCTCCGGCAGTCAGGCGATTAGGCCGCGGCGCCGTACGTGGGGCTCGTAGACGGCGAGGAGGATGCCCTCAGCGCGGTCGGGGCTCTTCATTCCGCGGGCCTTCATCTGCTTCTTGGACTCCACCACGGCGTGGCCGCCGGCGTTGTTGCCGAGGTTGGGGGTGGTGAGCTGGATACCTGCCTCGCGGTCGACGCGCAGCCGGAGCCGGCCGGTGCCGGTGGAGGGGTCGGGCTGGAGCAGGGAACGGGTGGCGAGCCACATCTCGTCCCTCTTGCGGTAGGGGCGCATGACGGCGCCGGGATCGTCGCGGTCGGGTGACTCGGAGACCATGACGCCGACGATCTCGCTGTTGTGCTGGCCGTTGTCGCCCCAGACCTCCAGCATGCCGACGGCGCCGTGGCCCAGGCCGTTCTTGTCGATCTTCACGTGGATCTTCGCGGTGGAGCCGAGGGCTTTGGCCAGGCGTTCGGCGGCTTGGACCTCTTCGAGGATCTTCTTCGCGACCTTGACCTGGTTGTCGTTCACGGCCCCCGAGGAGTGGTGGCGGTGCTCGATCGCGTCGCCGACGATTCGGTAGATCGTGAACTCATCGCCCCCGTCCGCGGCCACGTCGATGCCGAGGCGGATCCAGGACCCGCGTTTGACCGTGTGGGTGGCGCGTTCCCCTTCGAGGCCGAGGTCACACAGCCGGACCCAGCCGGGGCCGGTGGGGTCGTCGTTGCGCTGGGCGTCTTCGACCCAGGTGACGGGGATGACCTTGCCGCCGCCGCCCTTCGGGAAGCGCGCGTACACCTTCGCCTGGACGTACGGGTGGTCCTCGCCGTACTCGCGGATCGTGCGGTTGACCCAGTCCATGTCCGGGAGGTGGAGGGCGAGGGAGTGCTTGGGGACGCCCGGGGGGCAGTCGTTGCAGAAGGGGACGCGTTCCTTCGTGATCGCGGGGGAGTCGAAGGTCGCGATCGGCACGGTGACCGATGAGGCTTCTTCCGGGTCGTCGCCTTCCTCGCACAGGCCCTCGAACCAGCTCCTCGGGTCGTCGGCCGGCGGGTTGCCGATGGCGAGCATCCTCGCATCGCCGGTCAAGAGGTTGTTGGTGCCGTTGCCGATGCCTCTCGCGATACCGCCGGCCTCGTCCACGATGATCAGGAGCTTGGGCGTGCCGTGGATGCCCTGCATGGCCGCTTCGTCGCCCTCGGGGGCGGTGAAGCCGTACGCCACGACCACGTCGTTGCCCCACTGATCCGGCATCTTCCACTGGGTCGTGTCACACCAGCCGGGCAGGCCAGAGCGGGCGACGGTCTTCCTGATGTGGGGCCACAGCTGGTTGCGGACCTGCCGGAAGCGGGTCGCGGTGGTGACGATGACCATGGTCCCCGGTGGGTTCACGGCCCCGGCCCACGCGACGAGCCTCCCCGCGATCCAGGTCTTGCCCACGCCGAACCCGGCGGGACAGGCGACGCGCTTGTGGAAGGGGACGGCGTCCACGATGTCGCGCTGCTTCGACCAGATCGACTCTCCGAGCACGTCCTCGATGAACCCGCTGGGGGTGTCGTGCCAGAGTCCGTACATCGTGCCGGTCTCCCGCTCGACCTCGGTCAGCACGTGGGCCAGGTCGGTGGGATCGAGGGACTTGATCGCGGCACGGCGTACGGGAACCGAGGCCCGCAGCAGCATGTCGGCGATGCTGCTGGCGTCGGAGGAGCGGACGCCCTGGCGCTGCTCCTTGGAAGCGTGGGCGGCCGCCACGACGGGCGTGAAGGTGGTGGTCGGGGCGTCCATGGGGCGCACCGTGCGCGACCTGCCCCTTTACCGTCCCGGGCAGCGTCGGTCAGCAGTAGCCGCGGTGGATGCCGCGGCACTCCTCGATCAGGTGGAAGTCGCCCCGGCATCCGCAGTCGCAGCCACCCAGGATGCCTTTGGCGAACAGCCTTCTGATCTTCGCAAGGAACAGCTTGTCGGGGATGGGTCCGGTCACCGTCTCCAGCTCTGCATGCACGTCCCACGACATCCGCGTGGGCACCGTTCCCGGACGGAGGGGCCAGCGCTGGGGGGTGCGGCGTACGGCGTCGCGCAGCGTGTCGTCGGGAATGTCCTTGCACTGCATGCGGCGGCCGGCGATGAGTCGGATCGTGGGGCGCTCTGCGGTGTCCATGGGGCGTCCTTGAGACGTCAGCGGCCCCCGTCCGTCTCGCGTTCCTCGGCCGCCGGGGGGTGGTGGCCGAGAAGCGAGTGGGGAGGACGGGGGCCGCTGGGGGGCGGGGCGGCCCCGGGGGGATGGGGCCGCCCCTTGCGGGATGGGTGCTGACCTACCTCGTTGAAGGGATGGAGTGGACCCCTTCATGGCCATAGACGGAGTGAGTCGTCCAGGCGTTACAGGTCGGCGGGAAGAAACTTCAGGGCTTCGGCCGCTTGGTGCCCCAGCGGCGGTCCGCGTTGACCTCGGGATCCACGACTCGGCGGACGACCTTCGCGTCGCGGTCGATCGCTTCGGCGATCTGGTCGGGGGTCCAGCTGTACGGCTCGGCTGCGAGGACGAGCATGGCGGCGTCGCGGATCTCGACGGCTGCGGCGTGCCTGGCCCTGGCCGCCTCCATCGAGCGGGCGATGTCCGGCAGCTCCTCCGCGGCCTCCTTGAGGTACTTCACCCCGGCGGCGCGGGCGGCGGCCGGCTGTTCTGCCCGGGTGGGGACCTTGGCGTCCCGGGGCAGCCCGAGAGCGCGCTGCTGGACACGGACCATGCCCTGGCGGGTGATGCCTGCGGAGTCATAGACGCCGCGGGCGGTGGTGTAGAACGCGAGGCTGTTGAGGGCGGCGTCCCGCTCGGGGAGCAGCGCGGCAGTTTCTTCCTCAGCCTGGTCGGCGGCCTGGGCTGCGCGGCGCAGGCGCTCGTCGGGGGCGACGGCGAGGGTCGCGAACTCCTTGCGGAGCTCGGTGACGGCCTGCTCGCGGACCTTGTCGAAGTCGGGGCGCTCCAGCGCGCCCACCTTCATGCGGCCGCCGGCGGTGCGCACCGCTTCCTGTGCGGCCTCCAGGTGAGCGAGGGCGGCATCGCGACGTGCCTCGGCTGCCTCGTACCGAACGGCCACGGTGACGGCTTCATCGTGGACGTCGGGCCGCTGCCACAGGGTGTTGTGCGACCGGGCGGCTTCCAGGTTTGCCCCGGCCCACCATCGGGCGTGGGGAGCCAGGGTGGCGCCGTTGTGCGCTGCGGCGATCTTCATCGCGTAGCTGTAGGCGACGCCGAGGTTGGCGGCGAGCGCGGGGGTGACCTTGCCGTCCGCTAGGGCGGCGGAGGCGAGGAGCTGATCCCGCTCGGGCCTGAGGACGGACAGCTCCATGTTGGCCTGGTCGCGCAGCTCCTCGGCCTTGATGCGCCGCTGGAAGGGGTCGCTGATGCCCTGGAGTTCGGTCTCCACCTCGGTGGAGGCGTCGGTGCGGATCTTGTCGTAGTCGATGCTGCTCATGGTGTTCCCGTTTCCGGGCGCGCGCCCTGGGGCGCTGGTGGCAGGGGCCTCCCCTAGCCATTCATCCTTGGTCGGAAACTGTACACCACGTCCACCTGGTGGTTGTCGTGCGCGAGGTCGCGCATGGCAAGGAACAGCAGCTCGTCGCCGGTCGGCTGCTCGCGGGAATCGAAGTGGACCCGCGGCGGGATCGTGGGGGCCGGGGCCTGCTCGGGGGCGTTCATCCGCGCCGCTTCTTCCGCCCGCGCCCCGTGTGCGGCCAGAAGAGATCGCCGTGGAGCGCGCGCTTGCGCTGGTACTCCTGGTACTCGGCGAGACCGAAGAGGCGGACCAGGTAGACGGACCGCGAGGCGAGGGTGAGGGACACCCCGATGCGTTTGTCTCCGCCGTCGAGCATCCACCCGGTGCTGACCGGGACGCTCCGGCCGCTCGTGCTCCAGCCGCCGATGCTGAACCGGCCGAAGTCGCGGTACCAGTTCTCTCCTGTGGTGAGCGCGTCCCCGAGTCCCAGGCGCGCGAGGCCGACGGTGAGGCGGAAAATGCTGAGGGTGGCGCCGATGGTGCGGGGACGGCCGTCCTCGTGGGTGCGCACCGGTCCGGCTGCGAGGCGGGATCCGCCGCGCCAGGCCATCAGGTGCCAGCGCAGGGTGAGGGGGATGGTGCGAACGTTCATCGGGCGCCACCCTCCGTACGCAGGACGGCGGCGCGCCGGGGCGGCACGACCCGGGCCCGGGTGCCGTCGGCGTACAGGACGTACTCGGAGCCACCCGGGTAGAGGACGGTCATCTCGCCCGGCAGCATGGGCCGACGGACCTTCCAGCCCGAGCTGTACGACTCGCGGGGGTGGTCCTCGAACCAGGAGTTGCAGGTGGTGCACACGAGGAGCAGGTTCTGCGGCTGGTTAATCCACTCCTCCCGGGAAGAGCCCATCCCCCTGTTGACGCGGTGGTGGATGGTCAGGTCCCGCAGGCTGTCGCAGCGCACGCACCGGCCGCCGTCACGCTGATGGACGACCATCCGGACCGACTCCGAGGGGCCTGTGCGGCGTCGAGAGGCCACGGCGCAGTTCTCCGTCCTGCTCCCGGCGCCGGACCGGTGACGGCCGCGGGGGAGCGCCGGGAGCGAGGACGAGAACATGCACGTCGGGAAGGGCTAGCGTCCCGGGCCGGCCGTCAGCCGGTCGCCACGGCTTCCTCCTCCTGCCGCTCGCGGGCCGAGCTCAGGGCGTCGAGGAGCTCGGCGGCGAACCCGATCGGCAGGCAGTCGACGCCGACGGAGCCGATGTCGTCCTCGCCGAGCTGGACGACGTACTCAGCGCGCGGCTGCTCGCTGTCGTAGTAGTAGGTCCCCGGGTCGGCCTCATCAAGGGGGCCCTCGGCTCCGTCGAACCAGCCGACTCCGAAGAGGCTGTCGATCGCTTCGGCGATGACGGCGTTCGGCAGGGCGCTGAGCTCGATGGTGGCCAGCCCGTCTTCGTCAATGCAGACCTTGCCCTCGCCGAGGACGTTCGGCTGGTCGATGACGAGCGTGGTCGGGCAGCAGTAGGTAGGGGTCTTCGTCGGCTGGAGGCCGGGCAGGGCGATGCTCAGCGTGTTGACGGCCCGCGAGCGGGCCAGGTCCCAGGCTTCCTTCCACTCTTCGAGGGCCTTGAGGACGGCGGGCTTCATGGTGGGCTGCATGGTAGGAGTTCTCTCCGTTCGTGCGTACCGGGCGGACCGCAGGGGCCGCCCGGCCTGGAGCGGGTACGAACGGATGAAGGTGTCGCGGCTCGACTCCTTGCGTCTCGGCGAGGCCGCGTCAGCGGCCGAGGAACCCCGAGCACAACGGCGCCCGCAGCAGCCCCAAGAGGCTGGCCACGGGCAAACTTCGTCTTCTTCTTTCGGTTGTGTTGGGTTGTTCTTGTTTACGTGCGCCACAGCGCATCAGGCCACATACGCCACAGCGCATGAGGTCACATACGCCACAGCGCATGAGGATTTCACCACGTGCGCTGTGGCGCATGAGGAAACCCTCATACGCCACAGCGCACCTGGATATGACATTGCAGGTCAGACCCTTGCGAGGCGGCGGAAGCCGAGCCGGTCAGCGAACCGGCGGCCCAGCAGCGCCCACCGCTTCGGCGACCGGGCCCCGGTACGGGTGACGGCAACGGGGCTCGGGCTGGGCAGGACGTGGCCAGGCTTCTCCCCGAGCTTCCGGGCGAGGCCCTCCGTGTCGACGGTACCGCCGACGGCGAAGAGGCCGGGTGAAGCGTCCGGGCCGGCTGCCCGCGCGTGGTCTGCCTCGGCCACCTTGTTCTTCAAGACGCCGCACAGCCGCTCGTGCTCGCTCGCGTGGGCCCCGGCCGCGTTGACCCGGGCACCGAGGGCCAGCCACCGGGCGAAGGTGCGGTAGGACACTCCGGCGCGGCTGGCCGCCTCCAGCCGGTTCGCACCGTCCGCGACCGCGCCAACGAGCTGCTCCACCCGGTCCTCGGTGAGGACGATGAACGTGCTCCCCGTACCGGCGGGGACCTTCGCGGCGGGGGCTTCCTCGGCAGGCTCCGGCTCGGCCTCCCCGCTGGCCGCCTCCACCCGGGCGTACAGGACCCCGCACAGCCGCTCGTACTCCGTAGTGGCGCCGCCGGACAGGTGGACGTTCCGGCCCCGCGTGAGCCACCGCTGAACACTGCGCCGATCCACCCCAGCCGCCGCGGCCGCCTTGTCGAGCCTGTTGGCCGCGCACGGTCCGGCCACGGCGTCTACGAGCGACTGCGTCAGGATCGCCGGGCGCCCGATCGGCTTGACGCCCTTGGGCACTCCCCGCTCCAGCTCCTCGCCGGACAGGATCGCGTTGATCCCCCGGCGCTTGCGGTCGGCGACGTCGAGCGCGACGGCCAGGTGCAGCGCGAGCTGGTCGACGGTCTGCTCCTGGCGCTGCGCCCCGGCCGGCCCGGTGGCTCGCCCGCCTTGCGCCAGCACCTGCTCGCGGGCCTTCCTCCCCTGAGCGATCCACGTCTGCAAGGTCCGCACCGCAACGCCGGCGTGCGCGGCCATCTCCTCGCGGGTCTTGCCCGACTGCGCGGCGTGCGCGAGCTGGTTGATGATCCGGCGGTTGAGGAGGGTCGGGCGGCCGCGCTTCTTCGAGGTGTTCGTCATGGCGCGGAAGGTAGGCACCCGTCGGGCTTTGTGTCCTGGGGTGCCGATCGGGGTCCCACCGCCAGATCACGACGGGGACGGTAACCGCCCCGCACCCCCATGGTGCCCGCCTCCGGGGCGCAGCGGAGCGCCCCCGCCGCATGGAGCATCCCTTGCCCCGCACACACCTCGGCGCCGATCCGGGCTCCCCGAGACTGCACGTCGTACCTGTACGGCAGAAGGACGCCAAGGAGTTCGTCGCCGCCTGGCACCGCCACCACCGGCCGCCGCCCGGGGCCGTGTTCTGCCTGGGCGCAGCCGACGAGGAAGGTGTCCTACGGGCGGTCGCCATGGTGGGCCGCCCCGTGGCCCGGCTCTTCGACAACGGCCAGACCCTGGAGGTCACCCGGACCGCCACCGACGGCACGGGCAACGCGAACAGCCTGCTGTACGGGGCGGCGTGGCGGGCGGCGAAGGCCCTCGGCTACACCCGGCTCATCACCTACACGCAGAGCGGGGAGACCGGCGCGAGCCTGCGCGGCGCCGGGTGGCGCGTCCTCGCGCAGCGCTCCCCCCGGCGCGGCTGGAACAGCCCCAGCAGGCTCCGTACGTCCCGGGGCGTCGATCACATCGCGCGAACCCTGTGGGAAGCCCCCACGACGCCGTAACAGCGCCCCACGCGCCCCACCAGCCTCAACTTGACGACCGAGGACAACGGAGACCGACGTCACATCGGCAGCGCGCTTTGGGAGCAGAGCGGACAGCCCGTCCGCACCAAGGTGGAGGCGCCCGGCACTGGCGCCTTCCACATCCCTTCCGAACCGGAGGTCAACCCGCCATGTTCGCAACCCTGTTCATCCTGCTGTACGTCGCACATCTGGTGTCCGACTACGTACTCCAGACCGATAGGCAATCGGAGCTCAAGGCCCTGAGGAGCGCAGCCGGCTGGCTGGCCAACCTCTCCCACGCGGGGACGCACGTGGCCGTGTCGGCGGTCGCCCTCGGCGCGGGCGTGATCCTGCTCGACGTTCCGCTCCAGGCGCCGGTGGCCGCCGGTGTGCTCGCCTGGGTGGGCATCTCCCACGGCTTCATTGACCGGCGCTGGCCCATCCAGTGGTGGATGGACAACACCGGCAGCGCAGACTTCGCGCAGCGCGGCGGCGCCGCCTTCGTGGACCAGACCGCCCACGTCACCGCCCTGCTGATCGCCGCCCTGGCGGCGGCTGCATGACCCCCTGGCCGCGCAGGCGCCGGTACTCGGCAACGAGCTCGGCCGTCTCAGCCCCGAGGAATCCGTCGACCTCTTCGAGTGCCGCGTTCGGCAGCGGGTCGTCCTCGGCGCACCCGAGGACCGGCCGCCCCGCCAGGTGTCCACACAGCGCGTCGAGCCGGTCCAGGAGAGCCGCGTCCCGGGCCTGCCCCTCGCTCAGGGACCGCCACCACTCGAACCGCCCCTGGACATCGTTGGGACGCGGGGGAAGAGCGCGGCGCAGCGCGTCGGCGCGGTCGGCGAGGGCGTTCCACACGGGCAAGCGCAGCTCGGCGGCGAGGCCGGCTGTCGGACCGGCCGCGCGGACCGTTGCAGTGTCCAGAGCCATGCCGCAACTGTGGCACCGGGCTCTGACAACGCAGGAGCGCCCCGGGCGGCCAGGTAGGCCGTCCGGGGCGCCGGGTCGCTCGGATGGGTCAGCGGCTCTTCGGGGCCGGAGCGGGGGGCCGGGGCGCAGCCGGGGCGGGGGGCGCCTTCGGCGGGGAGAGTTCCTTCCGGGGCGGCGCCTTCGGCCCCGTCGGCTGCTTCCCGCCGCCGGATCCCTGGACCCCGCTGTTCTTCTGCCCGGCCGGGGCCGTCTCGGTGGCGCCCCCACGGGGCACCGTCAGGCCGTGGAGGACGCACGGCCGGGGTCCGGCCGCCACGATGTCCAGGCCGCTGGTGCGGGACGCCCGGCAGGCCGGGAGGTCATCGTCATCGGCGAGGAGAACCACCACCAGGAGCACGATGAACACCACCAGTGTGGCGGCTATACCGGCCGCCAGACGGCCGGGCACGGGACGGGAGGTGTACACGGGGGCCTTTCACGGGGCGGGCGAGAACGGGCGGGGAGAGGCGCGCCTACATGAGCGGCTGCGCATCGGGGTCATCGCTGTACCGGCTGTCCCCGGGGTAGAACCCCCACTTGTCCGGGATGAGGATCTGCCACATCGGGACGTCGGCCCCCCCGAGCACACGGGCGTAGGGGCAGTCCGAGGTGTCCTCGGCCCGGCGCAGGCGGACGAGGTAGCCGCCTTGCAGCACCTCATCCAGCTCCAGGCCCTCAGCCGGGTCGAGTGCATCGTTGACGAGCTGCTTGGCGGCGCCGTTGATGACGGCCTGCGCCAGTCGGCCCGGCAGCCCGGTGACGGAGAGCTCGTACGCGCGGCCGGGGCGCAGGGCCAGGCCCGCGCTGTACGCGAAGGGCGGCTTCGGCCCGGTGGCGTCGAAGACGTGGTGGACGGTGTGCTGCGGGGTGATGGCGCTGGTCACGCTCACGGTGAGGGTCCTTCTCGGGATGGGGGAGCGGTCAGGGGGTAAGACAGCCGGCCCGCTGGCTTACCGTCCACGACTGCGCGGCGCCATGACGCGCGCTTGGGGGTGTTGCCGCGTAGACGGAGTGGCGGGCCGATGCGTTACACCCCGCCGCGCGCTGCGGCGGGGTGCGGCCCGGATCAGGTCCGGGAGTACCGGCTGGACTGCTCGAACTCGCCCGTGGCCAGGTCAACGATGAGGTGGTCGCCCTGGTTGGGTGGATTGGCTCGGGCGTAGTCGGCGAGCAGGTCTTCGTACCGACTCACCTTCTCCTCCCACTCGGCGTAGAACGGGTCGTCGTCGCTCACCCCCTCCGGCGGGCCGACTTCGGTCTCCGACACGTGTCCGTTGGCGTGGTGCAGGTAGACCTCTTCGTTCGCCCAGAACACGCCGTCCTCGTAGGGGGAGTCGGTGACGAACTCGACCTTGACCACGGGCGCGTCCTGCGGCTCCTTCGGCACGTCGCGCAGGTCCGGGCCGGTGGCGCCGGGGGCGGGCAGGAACAGCCACCGCAGGATCTCCATCAGCTCCACCGCACCGAGCCGTTCACCCTCGCCCATCAGCAGGTTCCCGACGGTGTACAGCTCGTCCATGCTCCAGTGGCCGACCAGCGCGCGGAGGGTGTCGGAGTCCGTGAGGGCGGCGGCGTCCAGCCTCGGGGCGGAGGTCTCAACCCGGGCGGGCTCGCTGGACGGCGGCCGGTTGTGGCAGTAGTGGCACTCGTCGCTGTCGACTTCCTCGCCCCGGTTGTCGTCCATGATCGCCATCTGGCACGTGACGCAGCGCTGGAGGCCGCCGCACGTGCCGCAGTTCTGGTTCCCGTCGCAGTCCGGGCAGTCCGAGCAGGGCCAGCAGCCCCTCTTCCCGTCGCAGTCGCAGGGTGCAGCGGTGGCCGGGGAGGGGTTCGGGCCGGCTGCGGGCCCGGCGACGTGGGGGAGACGGGTGACGCCGACTTCGATGGTGCTGGTGTGGTTCACGGGGTTCCTCTCGGGGGTGGGCGGGGGCCGCGCGACGTGCACGGCCCCGGGGCGGGGATGGTCAGTTCACGAACCGGTTGACGATGAGCAGCGCGAGCCGCTTACCGACCTTGCGGAGGTCGTCCTTGTCGCCGGGCGCGCCGTCGGGGAGCTCCACGAGGTGCCTGGTCGCGAAGGGGTCGTCCTTGCGGTAGATCACGAGGTCCTCCTCGTCATCCAGGGCCAGGCGCAGCGTGGGCACGTTCGGGCCCCAGATCAGGCCGGATCCGCCGAGGTACCCGTAGTCCCCTCCCCATCCGGCGCCCAGTACCTCGACGGCGGCGAGGGCGTAGTCACCGATCACGTACCGTCCCTCGGAACCGGGGGCAGGGGTCGACGGATCGGGCAGGGTGCGCGTGCTCATGTGGAGTCCTTCTCTCGGAGGCCGCCCGGCGCGGCGGCCGGGCGGCGGGGGTCGAACGTGGTGGGTGCGGCTAGCTCTTGCGGATGCGGCGGCTGGGCGTCGTGGTCTCGTCGATGAGCGCGCCGCCTACGGTCTTGCCGTCGTTGTCCTCCTCGTGGACGTACTCCTCGTAGGCGGCCTGAATGGCTTCGAGGTGGGTGGTGGGGTAGGCGTCGGCCCACGCCATGCCGTCCTCGTCGTCCTGGCCGTCGACCAGCGCCTGCATGGCGGCGGCATCAGCGGCGGCGTCTTCGAACAGGTGCGACTCCTCGATCACGAGGTTCCCGCCGTGGTCCCAGCGGCCGAGCAACAGCGTTTCCATGTGGTGTTCTCCAGGTGCGGGGCCCGGCGTGTACCGGGCTTGGGTGGCGGGGTCAGGCGTCGATCGGCTGACGGGCGTCGGTGAGAGCGGCGAGCAGGGGCGCGACGAACGTGCGGGCAAGCGGCATGTCCGCGTCGCGCCACGTGGGCGTGGACTGGATGACCTGCCAGTGGGCTTCGGTCATCGCGAGCGCGGGAGCGTCCTCGCAGTCCGGCACCGTGCCGGGGACGTGGGCGCCGTTGATGTCGACGTGGGCGCCGTCGGGCCGCGTCACCACGACGTGGCCGATCCGGCACGGGCACTCGTCGTCGCTCTCGTCGTCGGCGCACAGGGAGTCAATGCCGTAGCAGTCGGACGTGAGCAGCGCGGTGGTGGGCCAGCCGGTGACCTCGTTCAGCGCGAGCGCCAGGGCGTGGCACTGGCCCCGGGTGAACGCTTCCCGAGCGGCGTCATCCAGCCGGCCCGGGGTCACCTCGAACGTGCGATGCCACTGGCCGAGCACGGTGACCGGCTGGTCGGTGGGCAGGCCGAACGCTCCGGTGAGTTCGGCCATCACCGCGTCGAGCTGTTCGTCGGCTTCCAGGGCGTAGGTGAAGCGGTCTTCGTCGTAGGCAGGCAAGGCGTACTCCGGTACGTCCCCGTCCTCGTCGGCGTGCTTGTTCAGGGCCACGCGGTGGCGGGCGTCCAGCGCGCGGTACGCGGCGATGGCGCTGTGCACGACGGCGACGGGGGTCAGGTTGCTGGTCATGGGGGTGGTGGCTATCCGGGCCCGGGGTCTTGCGTCCGGGGCGCTGTTGGCCCCGGGCCCGGCGGGGAGAGGGTCAGCCGCCGTCGGCCGCGAGGCGGTCGGCGAGCTTCCCGGCGGACTCCGCGTACCGGGTGAGGGCGCAGCGCGGGGACCCGTACTTCCAGAAGTCCTTGACGGCCTGGCGGGCTTCGAGCTCGGCGGCCCACGCCTCCGACGCCTCGTCGGGGAGCGCGGCGATCAGGATGGCGTTGATCTCGGCGAGCAGCGTGTTCAGACGCCGCAGCACGGCATGTGCGACGGTCCCGAGGAACCGGCCGTGCTGTCCGGTCTGCCGGAAGAACTCGGCGCTGGCCGCCTCGCTGAACACGGAGGTCGGGCCGCCGTCGGCGTTGGTCAGGTCGGCGAGCACGTCCGAGGGGGCGGCCAGGAGCTCGGCGGCCATGGTGTTGATGACGGGGTGGTCGGCGAGGTCGCGGATGGACTGGTCGAACGAGGGGGCGTAGGTGGTGGTGGCCATCGGGGATCTCCGATTCGGGCAGGGCGCAGCACGGCGCGGGCGCGCGGCGCCGGAAGTGGGGTGGGGAGGATGGGGGGCGGGAGCGGCTACGGTCGCGCGCTCCCGCCCGGGGGAAGGCCGTCAGGCGAGGGGGTGCTGACCGTTCGCGATGGCGTGCAGGTCGGCGGGGGTCAGGCCCAGCGGCGGGTTGGCGACGGCGGCCACGGCGTACTCGTACGCGGCGCGCTCCTGCTCCGGCGTCGGCTCGTACGTGGCCCGCATGTTCTCGATGTGCGGTGCGTCGTCCTCCAGGAACGCCCACCAGCCCGAGAACGGCCCGTCCTGCTCCCAGCGGGCCCGAGCCTGCACGAGGGCGTCTCCGGCGCTCACCGCGCGGATGCCGTACCGCTTGAGACCGCGAGCGTCGAGCCGCCCGTCCACGACGTTCCAGTCCTGGCCCGCACGCAGCTGCGCGGTGCGCACGATGGAGTGCACGGGCAAGTCAGCCCACCTCTCGCCGCTGAGCGGGGACTCGGCGTACCAGAGCACCTGCCACGACGCCGGCTGTTTGGCCAGCGTGACCGGCGCGACGCGGGTCGACGCGGCGGCGAGGATGTCGCGCGCCTCGGTGACCAGCTCGTCCCACCGGGCCACGTCCACGGGTCCGGCGGCGGCGAGGCGGTTGATGTGTGTCCACGCCGTCGTGAAGCCCTCGGCGGTCGCCCACTCCTCCGGGTTGTCGTCGGCGTCCCAGGCGAGCCGCTGGCCAGGCTCCTGGCCGATCTGGCCCCAGACCTCGGCGGCCGTGAAGTGCGAGCCGCCCTCCCGGACGGTGTCCCGGGCGTTGTCCTGGAGTCCCCGGGTGAGCTGTTCGGCGGCCGGGTGGAGCGCGGCGAAGAGCTCGGCGGCGTCCTCGTACCGGCGCTCGGTGTCCGCCGGAGCGGCCGGGCGGGTCTCGTTCAGGTTGTCGGACACAGGTGTCCCCTTTGGTTGTGTTTCGGAGCGTTGCGCTGGTGCGGCTTGCTCGTGCCGTCCAACAAGGAAAACTGTACACCACGTCCGTGATTGCTCAACAGGGGGCTACGGCCACGGCTTTCCGTACGTGCTCGGCCGCCGCACCGCGCGCCCCCAGCCGCGACGCAGCCATCACGCGCCATCCACACGAACACACCGCCTCGGACGCCCCGTCGAACGAGCGCCCCGCCCACAGAGACGACCACGCCCACCCCGACGGCTCCGACGTACGGGTCATGTGCCGTGCCTCGGGAGCGCACAGCAGCCGCAGACCCGCGTCCGCGACGGCCGCCACCCGGGCCGAGTCCCACCCCGACCCCTCCAGCCGTACGGCCAGGACCACGCAGCCGGCCCGCTGCACCTCCACCCGCCCGTCCGGCCACACCCGCGCGGACGCACCCGGCACGCTCCAGCTCACCGACCCGTCCGAGTGCCGGGGCACCCCATTTGCGTGTGTGCGCGTCATCTCGGCCAGCAGCCGCACCGACGCGGGCGCAGCCTCCGGGTTCCGGTGGTCGGCGGCGGCCGGGGCGTGCTCGGCGACGGCGGCCAGCCACGCCCCCGCGTACGGGTAGGCGTCCGGGCGCAGCGTGGCCAGGGCCACCCGCGACTCGCCATCGACGGACGGCTCTTCGACGTGCACGGCGGCACGAATGAACTCCCGTCCGTCACGCCCGTACTTCCGGAAGCGAATTCGGCCGTGGCCGGTGGGGAACTCGGTGGTCTCGCCGGGGGCGAGCAGGATCAGGCCGGGCATCGGGAACGTCCTCCAGGGCGGGGCGGGTCAGTTGCAGGGCTGCGGGTGAACACGGGCGTGGGCCCGCTTCAGCACAGCGGCGCGACGCTCCTCCGGGATCGGCGCGAAGTGGGCGCTGTAGGCGTACGGGCCGTCCCCCTGGGCGGGGAACCGGTGCACGGACAGCACTCCGCCGGGGAACCGGTCCGTGGGCTCGCTGATCTCGAAGCGGACGCGGGTACGGCCGAGGCGGCGCGTCCACGCGTACGTCACGCCACTGTGCTCGGGGAGCGCGTACCGGGCGGGGCCGATGTTCAGCCGGTACCGGGTGCATGCGGTCGGCACGGCCGGGTGGTCATGTTCGCTCCGCCAGTGGCCGCACCGGGCGCAGCACGGGGTCAGCGGCGGCCGCTCGCAGGGCACCGCCCGGAAGACGGGGCCGAGCAATCCGGGCACGGTGCCCGCGCTCTGCCCGTACGTCAGGAACATGGATCCGTCGGCCGGGTCGAGGGCGGCGGCCCCGCCGGAGCGCAGCGCGGCGCCGAGCACAGAGCGCACCAGGGAGCCGGATACGGGCACCGCGGCTTCGGGGCGGTCCGCGTTGGCCAGGAGGTAGGCGGCACCGGCGGCGTCGAGCGGGCGGGAGACGGCGCTGGGGGCGTCGAGCTGCGGAAGGGTGGCGGGGTTCATGTCGGGATGCATCCTTTCGGGGCGGGGTGCCCCCGGGCCGGCTGCGAGGCCCGGGGGCAAGGGGGCAGGGTCAGACCCTCAAGGAGCGGAGGGGGAGCAGCTTCGCGCCGTTGTCGTGGTCGATGACCTGCTCGGGGGTGAAGTCCACGAAGCGCGCCACGCACCAGTGGGTGAAGCCGTTGCTCTGGTAGTAGTCCGTGGCCCCGGGGCGGGCGATGGCCACGGCGACCTTGCCGTTGCCCGCGCGGGCGAACACCGGCTCGTCGGTCGCCGCGAGCGTCGCGGCGAGCACCTGGTTCGCCAGGTGGGCCTTCGCGGCCGCCAGGTCCGGGCCGAGACCCGACAGGCGGCCGAACGTCACCCTCCACACGCCGCCGGGTTCAAGGGCGGGGTGGATCTCCACGCCAGGCAGCGCCACGTCCACCAGTGCGGAAGCCGCGTCCCGGCCGCCGTCCTCCGTGCGCAGGGTGACCGCGAGCGCTTCCTCACGGCCCCGGGCGTACAGGGCGTCCAGCCCTTCCGGGAGCGCGGCCGAATCGTCGGCCTGCCGGTACTCCAACGCCCCAGCGGCGAACACGGCCTGCCCGGCGGTGAACGGCATCTCGCTCGCGCACTCTCCCCACGGGCACCACATCCACAGTCCGCCGATGGCGTACCGGCCGTGCGCGTCCGGGCGTATCCGCTCGGTCCCGGAACCGAACCGGCCGCCGTACTCGGCCGTCCACGTGAAGGTGAGCGTGCCGTCGACGGAGAACTCCCCGGTCATGCCGCAACCGGCGTCGCGGGTAAGGAGGTCGCGGAGGATCTGCCCGGCGGTCGCGCGGGTGAAGAGCAGCGGGTCACTGGGGGAGGCCAGCGGCGAGAGGGGCAGCCCGACGTACGGGCCGTACGTCGACCCTTCGACGGTGACGACCTGGATGTCCACGACGGAGATGGGGGCAGCGCTGGTCATGAGCAGGGTTCCTTCCTGGGGGCGGTGAGGGTGCCAGAGGGGTGGGGCTTACGGCCGGGGCGCAGCGCGGCGGCTGCGCCCCGAGCCGGCGTGCGGTCAACGCCGGGACAGCGCTCCGCGCGGCGTGCGGGGGACGCGGGCCACGGGAGCGGCGGTCGGGACGGCAGGCGGCGCGGCCGGGGCGGCGACCGCCGGTTCCTCCCGGGCGTCCGGCAGGACGGGCGGGGCGTACCGGGCCCGGATGCGCATGAGCGCGGCGGCGGCGTTCGCGTCGGCGGAGTGCGTATCCCGCTCCCAGTACTCCCAGGGGGCGCCCCGCTTCTTCTCGAACTCCCCGAGGTATCCGACGTCCCCCCACTCGGCGCCGTCCGGGTAGCCGGAAAGGCAGGTCCAGCCGTAGCCGGACAGCGTCTCGGGGGCAATCTCCGTCACGACGACGTGGCCCCACGGGGAGTGGTAGACGACGCACGGCGCCTTGGCGGCGGGGAGCCGGGGCGTACGGGGCACGAGGCGGCGGAGCACCGCCGCGCCCGGGTAGAAGGCGTGGCCGCGCAGCTTGCGCTGCGACTCGAACAGCGGCATGTCGGAGAGGGGGTGAAACCGGGGGATGCGCATGAGCAGAGGTCCTTTGTGGCGGGTGGTTGGGGCGCGGCAGGCGTGCCGCGCCCCGGGCCGGCTGCGTGCCGGTCAGTGCTTGGTGTTGGTGGTGGCCGCTCCGTGGACGGCGGCGTCCATCACCAGGTCCCGCGCCGCCGAGCGTTCGAGGAGCGCGGACACGGTGAGGTCGCGGATCATCTCGGTCATGTCCCAGGGGCCGAAGGTGCGCCCGGGAAGCTGGGAGAACTCGGAGACGTAGCGCTTGCCCGCCGAACGCACGGTGACCGTGTGGCCGTTCTCCTCGGTCACCGTGGGGTCTGCGGGCGGGTACTGGGCGAGCGGGTTGGCCAGCGTGGCCAGAGCGGCGTTGGTGAACATGTCGAGCGCGTTCGCGTCGTCGGTGAACCCCTCGGCGACTTCGCGCCCTTTGGCGATGGCGGCGGCGGCTTCATCGTGGGTGTACAGGTGGGGACGGGGCGCTCCGGCCGTTCGGTCGCCGGTGTGGGCGGGCAGCGGCGTGTAGTGGTGGACACGGGCCAGGTCTGCGGCCGGTCCCTCGGGGTGGCGCTGGCCGGTGCAGATGAGTCGGGCGGTCGTGTCGGTGGTCCGGTACCAGTCGATGCCCCACGGGCGGTCGATGGCGACGACCAGGGCGCCGTCGTCGTCGCGGGCGAACGCGGGCTGCACGTGGATGGTTTCCACGGTGAGGGTGAGCTGCGAGGCCAGGTCCGCCTTTGCGGCGGCCAGGGTGTTGCCGCGTCCCTCCAGCGATCCGAGGACGACGCGCCATCGGTCGCCACGGCGGGCGGGGCGGTGGACCGTGATGCCGGGGACGGGGATGTTCAGCGTCTCGGGGGCAGGGGTGGGCATGGGGGCGCCTTTCTCGGCGTGAGGGCGGGAAGAGTGCGGGGCCGGGGCCCGGGGCGCGGGAGGGCGCGCCCCGGGCCGGCTGCGGGGCCGTCAGGCCGTGGGCGCGTACTGCTGCCGGGACGTGACGTCGTACCGGTTCGCCGGAACGGCGTGGCTCAGGAGGTGCGTTGCCACGAAGTCGTAGTGGCAATAGTTGTCCCAGGCGCTCCCCGGCCAGAACACGCGCGCCATGGGCTGCTGGCCGTAAGGGCTGTAGTAGAGCTCCAGCACCACGCCCGTGGCGTAGGGGCCGCACAAGCCGTTCTTCTCCTGGTGGACGGTGTCACCGACGGCGAACCCGTACGCGGCGCGCTCACGGGCGACGGCTGCGGGGTCGGTCAGCCGCATCGCCGTCTCGGTGATCCGGCCGTTGGCCCAGTAACCCGCCCACTCGACGGTGAACGCGTCGTCTTCCACGGCCGTGATGATGCCGCGCTGGATCAGCGGGCGGGCCGTGCCGACCGAGTCCCGCAGGTCCGCGTGCATGGGGTCGTAGATGAAGGCGCGTTCCACGTGGTCCCCGAGGCGGTACCCGTCGAGCCGGTTGGCGTAGGTCTCGGCTGGGATGTACTCGCGGGGGATGACCAGCGCGGTTTCCGTGTCGTCCCAGACGTCGGACTGGCCGTCGAGGGCCACGGCGCCGTTCACCGTGGCGGGGAGGGCCGGGAAGCACGCGGCGCTCTGCATGAGGGTGTCGAGCCGGTTCGGGTTGAGGGCCCGCTCGTGCGATCCGAGCACCCAGTCTCCGGGGCGTACCTCGGTGATGGGGCAGAGACGGGCCGCGCCCATGCTGGTACCGGCCGGGGGCATGCGGTACAGGGAGTTGTCGGGGCGCTCGGTGACGATCAGCGGGTAGAACGTCGCGTCGATGACGGGCACAGGGGTGCCTTTCGGTTGGGTTCGGAGCGTTGGCGTTGGTGCGGCTTGCTCGTGCCGTCCAACAAGGAAAACTGTACACCACGTCCGGGGGAGTGGGTAGGGGCGCCCGGATGGGGAACGCCCCTACCTCCGGGCCGGCTCAGGGATGCACCCGGCGCCAATCCGCGTCGTACGCGGCCACGAACTCGGCGAACTCCGGGTCGCCGGGCCCGACCCACAGGTCCCGCAGCAGCGTGCGCCCGTCGGGCAAGTCGCCCTCGATCTGCCCGTCCGGGCCAAGCCACTGGAACGGCGGCCGGCTGGCCACCCGGACGCACAGAGCAAGCACATCCCCGGCACCCTGGCACTCCGGGGGCACGTCGGCCCCACAGACCCGGTTGCCCATCGTGTGGCAGTCCCAGCACGGTTCGTCCTCCTCGCAGCTGTCGCTACCGGCGACCGCGACCGTGGCGGCGGGGCGCGGCGGCTGCGAACCGGCGGAGCGGGCGGCGCCGACGGACGCGGCGAGGATGAGGGCCACCAGGGCCAACAGGCCAGCCAGGATGGCGGCGGCGTACACGCGGTCAAGGGTGCGGCGGAACATGGAGGAGTCTCCGTTCGAAGGGGGCGCAACCGTGCGCTGCGCCCCGGGGGCGGGTCGGGGTGGATGAGCTACAGGTGGCGGTGAGGGGATGGCCGGGCGGCGGTGGGGGAGGGATCGGCCGCCCGGCCGGATCGTGGGGCGCAGCGGGCGGGAAGCGGCTACGCGGCGACCGCGTACGCGGCGGTGACGAACGGGGCGGTGCGCTTGTACTGGAGCGCCCCGGCAATCAGCGCGGGGTCCGTCGCCCAGTAGACGTTCACCTTGATCCAGCGGCCCTTGGGGGCGTTCTTGCACGGCTTCGTGCGCTTCCAGGCCCGGAGCGGGGTGTCGTAGCCGTGGTTCGCCGCCCGGTGCGCCGCCGCGATGTGACGGCCGGCCCAGGACCCGAAGCGGTCGATGAACTCCTCGTCAGCCCCCACGGAGGTGAGGAAGTCGCTGACCTTGACGCGGGTGGCGGCGAGGTGCTGCGCCCGGTTGTCGGCGCGGCGGGTGCGGAGCACGGCGGCGGCGGCGCGGCGGCGGGTACGGCGGGTGGCGGCAGCAGACACAGGGGTCCCCTTTGGTTCCGGAGCGTTGGCCGAAGAACGGGGTTGCTCGTCCCCCGTCCGGCCGTCTCGGTCGGTGTGATCACCACTGTACAGGCGGATCCCTCAAACTGACAACCACGTCCGTAAATGCAGCGAGTCTCTCTATAAGGGCCCAGCTATAGAGGGGTGAAAGTTGGGGGTTGACGCCCCATCCCCGGACGTGGTGTACAGTTCAACTCGTTGGACGGCATGAGCAGCCGAACCAACGCCAACGCTCCGAACACCAACCCGAGGGGACACCCATGTCCGCGATGCTGGCCAAGGCCACCGACCACCAGCTGTACGTCACCATCACGCAGCGCCCCGACGGCCGCGTGTCCGACGTCGAACTCAGCGACGAGGCCCCCGACCGCTTCGACGTGTGGACCAACCAGCCGGCCTCCACCGTGTGGGCCACCCCGGCCCCCGCCCACTGGGACGGTGACAACGCCACCGCGGCCAAAGTCCTCGACCTCGCCGTGAGCAGCGACTACCGCTTCGGCGACGGCCACGGGTGGAGCGAAGGGGAGCGCGACGAATTCGAGTTCCGCACCGACAAGAGCGAAGAGCGGGCGTTCCTGCGGGCCGTCGAAGCCCACCTCATCCGCGCCGGTCACCTCGACGTCCACACCGGCGTAGTCGGATGCCGCGAGTACGGCCTCCTCCTCCGGGGAATCGGCGAGGACTGCGCCTTCCTGAGGCCCGACGGCTGGGCCTACGGCTTTGCCGACTGCTTCGAGCCCGACGGCCGGTTCGTCTACCCCGACCCCATCGCCCCCTGCGACTCCTCCCCGCGCTACGTCGCCGCCGCGATCCTGGCCGTCCTCGTGGACCGGGGCCCGTTCGACCTCAAGACCGCCCCCATGCTCCAGCGGGCCCACATCCGCTACGCCCTGTGGCGCCAGACCCCCAACTGGGCCAACTTCAAGTACCGCACCCGCCAGCGCGCCCACAGCCTCCGCTACCGGCTCACCCACCGCGCCCGCTAACCCCGTCGCGGGGCGCGCCCCAACCTGGCGCGCCCCGGCCGGCCCGGTGCCTCGCGCCCCGTGCTGCGCCCGCACCCCTCCAACGGACGCAGCACGGCGCACGGAACACCGGCCGTGAGACCCCACGCCCGCCCGCGCGCGTAGAACGGTCTCATCAGTTCCACCGATGTTCCTTTTCGCAGGTCAGAGCGTTGCCCTCCGGTCTCATCGCAGACCGCGCACGTCGCCTGCTCCAGCCGTTCCCGGCTCCCTTTCGCGCTCTCCTCCTTGGAGTCCCCATGCCCTTCCCCGTAACCGACTTCCGCCTGTGTGAGCCCCGCGAATCCACGTTCGCGGCGTACCTCGTGACCAGCTCCCGCCCCGGACAGCTCGACCCCCAGACGCCGAACCCCCGCTCGATGTCCGGTGCGCTTCTCCGGGCCCTGCTCATCAACGCTCGGGAGTGCGGCGGCTCGGTCGCCATGGACGAACTGACGGGTGAGATCGCCTTCACGTACGCCGAGGGCACGTTCCACGACATGGTGCAGACGGCCGTACCGCTCACCAACCGCCACTCCTTGTGCGGGACATGCGGTCAGTGGAAGAGCGAGCACGGCAACCCCAACGTCACCGCGTGCGACCAGTTCGGCATCTACCCCCGGGCGGGGACGGACTTCAATCCGCTCTGCCTCGCGGAGGACTGCGGCGGATACCCGCGTACGCACCACGGGCGCCGGTACACGGTCGCCTGCCCCGCCTTCGAGGGCCCGCTCTTCCCCGAGTACGAGGATCCCTCCGTTGCCCGCGACATGGGTGACCTGGCGGACCTGCTGTACCGCGTCGGCGTGGCCTACGAGCGGCACCCGGACCCCAAGGGAGCGTTCCGCACCACGGAAGGCCCGGAGTGGATCATCCGCCGGGTGCTGGACATGCCGCACGTCCCCGACAAGCCCGCCGCGCGGTTCTTCGTCGGTCGCACGGACGCCGACGGCACCCACCACGGCGCGGGCCCCATGGACGCCTTGGCCGTCGCGCAGTTCTTCGTCTAACCCCCCTTGCCACACGAGAGGAACCCATGCCCATGCCTTCGATCCACCACCCCGACGACGAGATCCGTTGCCAGCGCTGCAAGGTCCCGAAGCGCGACCACGACAGTGACGCCCCGGGCGCTCACCGGTTCGTCATGTACGTCAGCCCCCGGAGGAACTGGGTCGTGTCCGTCTCGTGGGAGCGGCGCATCGGATCCGCGAAGTACACGTTCCAGCTCGTCCCGGCCCGCAACAAGCCCAACAGGAACGGCGGCGAGCTGATCGTCACCCGGACGGGAGCGCACTCGGCGCCCGAGGTGATCCACCAGTTCCGGGTGCGTTCCACCCCCGCCTACCGCGCCTTGCTCGCCCAAACGGAACGGGTGCGCTGACGGGCAACCGTCCAGCCGGCCCGGGGCCGCGTTCCGACCCCGGGCCCTGCCCGTCCTTGTTCCGCCGTCCCCCGCACCCGGCCGTGCCGACCGTCCCGTCACGGCCCTGTGCAGGGCGCGCCGTAACCGTGCCCGGCGAGTCATCCTTCGCCCCGTCGCTCAACTACCTGGAGTGCCCATGTCCGTGATCCACCCCTCCGTGCTGCCCCTCATCCCCTCCTCGTTCGCCACGGGGGACCGCATCCAGTACGGGCCCTGCTGGGCGGAGCGTCTGCCGTCCGGCCTGTGGACCTGCATCGAGTGCCCGAACGCCTTCCGCTACACCGACGCCGACATCCGGCAGCTGTTCGTGAACCCGGAGAGCCTGGAACTGGTGGGCGTGCCGCTGTTCTCCCCGGCCAACGCGCCCGAGGGCATACCGCTGCCCGGACGCCCGATCGCCGAGGGCGAGCGTCCGTACGAGCTGGACCGCCCGTACCTGATGTGCGCCGCGTCCGGCCGCACCCCGTACATGGGGCCGGTGAAGTCGGAGAAGGAAGGGCCCTGGGGCGCCGCCCAGCTTGCGCTCACGTCCCAGAGCCGCGCGGGCGGCGAGGACTTCGAGCTGTCGCTGACCGAGACCGGGACGGTGTACCTCCGCCTGATCGGCACGCCCGTGACCTACGCCTACGTGCCCGCGGAGTACCCGACCGACGAAGAGGGCGCCGACATCCTCTCCTTCGCCGTGGTCCGCGCCGCGTTCCCGTCCGACCTGCTCGTCATCGACCTGGCCTAACCGGTGTCCGGCCGGGGCGTACCGCGCTTGTGCGCCCCGCCGACCGCCGCCCACCTCTACCACCCTGCCTTTGGAGTGCCTCACCATGACGATCACGACCGCCGTCGACCACGCAGCACTGCTGCGGGCCCTCAGGGCTGCTGTGCGGGCCGTACGAACTGCCCCCGGACTGGACACCCTTGCCGCCCTGTCGTCGGCGCTCCTGGCGTTCCCCACGGAGTCCTTCCGCTGGAACCTTGAAGACGGGCACCTACGGGTACTCAAGGCCGTGCAGTTCGCCGAGGAGAGCCAGCACTTCGCGGTCATCGACCACATGGACGATGCGGTGACGGACCTGACCCGGATGCAGCCGAGTTGGACGCCCGCGTACGCGACGGTGGCGATGGCGGACGCGGTGCAGCTCCTGGCGCGGTGCCACGACCGCCGGGCCGACATGGAAGAGCAGCCGTTCGATCCGTGGTCCCGAGCGGCCGAGGCCGGTACGCGACTGGTCGCCATCCTGCTGCGGCGGACCGACGCCCGTCCTGCCGACACCGTGATGGTGCGCACGTCCGCAGAGTTCGCCGCGCGCATGCGGGCCGCCGTGGCCTCGAATGCCGTCTTGGGTGCTTCCCAGTTCGCCGAGGAAATGGCACGCGTCTGGGGCCTGTTCCGGATCGGCCCCCGCAGGCCGTACAGGAACGGCGGGGCCGTCGAGTGGACGCGCCGCCTGGGTGGCGTCAGCTACAGGTTCGAGCTGGTCGAGCCCGGATGGCACCCGGATCACCCGCACGGCCGCGTACGGGTGTTCCGCGGCGACCTGCGTGAGCCGGAGCGGTCGGTGTCGCTGACCGCCCGCACCAGCCGCAAGGTGATCGACCGCTTCGTCAGTTCCCTCTGATCCGCCCGGCGGGGCGTGCCCGTCGTCCGCCCCGCCGGCCCCGCTCTTCATTCCCAACCCGTAATCCCCTGGAGGAATCGATCATGAACACCGTGAGCAGCAGCACCCTGTACCCGCTCATCCTTGCCGGGCAGTCCGCCGTGCGCGCCGTCGAGATCCACGCGACCCCCGCAACGCTGGCCGCCGTCGACAGGGCCCTGTGTGACCTGCCGGTGAACTTCCTGGACGCCCCCGCCGACAAGGCCCTTCACGAGGCGCTGCGGGCGGTATCCCTCGCCGAGGACGCCGAGGAGTGGAAGCTCCTGGCCGCCGTTGAGCGCACCGTGTCCGTGCTCCTGCACCAGGGGCCGACCTTGCCCGTGGGCGAGGAGCCCGCCGTCAAGGCCGTGGTGGAGCTCGCCGGGGTGTGCCTCGCCAACTCGGACGGCGACGAGCCGTTGTCCGCCAGGGCGTGGGAGCGCGCTTACTGGGCGGCCGCCGAAGCGCTGGCCCTGGTGGTGCGCGCCGTCCGAGGGGAAGACGTCGGCGGCGCAGCTCGGTTCAACCGGACGATGACGGACGCCCTGACCGCCGTCCGCCGCGCGATCCCGTACCGGGCGCTGCACGAGACACGCCGTGCCCTGTACGACGCCGCCGCTTCCTACGGGCTGTTCGCCATAGAGATGCGTCAGCCCGTGCGCACCGGCCGGTGGGACTGGGCGCGCCGCATCAAGAACGCGGTCTACCGCTTCGAGCTCGTACCGCCACTGGTCCAGGACGCCCCGTACCCGTACGGCTCGGTCGCGGTCCAGCGCATCAACGAGGACGGGACGGCCGGCCCGGTGCGGTACTTCCCGCTCGGACCCGACGAGGAGCGTCGTCGCGCCGTGACCGAGGCCCAGCACCGAATCTGACCCCTTCCGGCTCCGGGGCGCGTTCCTGCGCCGCGCCCCGGCCGACCGACTGCCTCAGGAGCTTCCCATGTACTCCATCCCCCGCGTGTTCGCCTTCTACGTCCCTCGCAGCAGTAGCGACGCCCACCGTCGCCTGATCGACGCTCCGCCCCCGTACGGCGTCGACTGGGAACCACCCGCCGGTACGGATCTCCAGTGGGGCGACCGGATCGTGTTCGGTAGCACGAGCATGAACAGCCGCGTCCGGCCCGGTGGCTGGTCAACCGCCGTCATCCGCTTCCGTGTGTTCTCCGTGTCCGCCTTCCGCACCGAGCAGTCCCGGGCCGGCGCACTGGCCATCGTCGGCGGCCACGACGACTTCGAGGCGCCGGGAACTGAGCTGGGGGAGCTGGCCGAAGAACTCCGGCTCTCCGCCAATCAGCGGTCCGTTCGCCCGCTGCACGTGCCCGCTTGGCTCCCGTTCGCCCTGCGCTGACCCGACGGCCCGGGGCGCCACCGCCCCGGGCCCGGCCCGCTGCTTCCTCCCCTCGGCCGCATCCCCTGCGGCCGTGAGCAGGGCGCATCGTGCCCCCGCCGGACCCGTACTCACCGCTTGGAGATCCACCGTGTCCACCATGACCTTGACCGCCCTGGCCGTGCAGCCGGCCATGTTCCCCCCGCCCTCCGTCCCACTGCTCTTCACTGATGGCGACCGCTACGTGTGGCCGCACACGGGGGACGTGTGGACCCGCACCAGCGGATCGTGGGTGCCGTCCCGGTACGACGGCCAGGACGACGGCACAGGCTGGTGGACTGACGCCGAGGTGAGCGCGGCTCTGCACCGGGCCGTCGAGAACTGGGACGCGCGGCAGCGGTTCGTGCCCGCAGACCCGGGCGCCGTCCTGCCGGGGCGGACGCTGCTCGCACTCCCGCCCATGCATGACTCCGCGCAGTACGTGACCGAGCACCAGGGCTCGGGGCTGCTCGTGCCGCTGCGGGACCTGGTGGCGCAGCACGACGAGGATGCGGCGTACGACGTCCCCGGCGTCATCTCCGGCAGCAGGATGCGGGACGTTGTGATGGAAGTCGTCAGGCAGCAGCGACGGCCGCGCGCCACGTACGACGAAGCCGCGGGGCGGGTGTACGTCCGGTATGACCTGCCCTTGGACCCGTACGGCCGTCCGGCGGTCGTGGAGTGCCTGCACGTGTTCGTGTTCACCGCGTCCCCTGCGGAGGCATAGCCGTGTCGAACGTGAAGGAGCGCGGCCGGCTCGGAGACATCCTCATGCGGGAGTTCGGCGAGTACGCCGCGGCGCTCACTGAGGCCGGAGAGGACTGGGCCGCCGTCTGGTGGCACGAGCGGTGGGCGCCGGAGACCCGGCTTCGTTGGCTGCACGGCCGGTTTCTGCTGGCCCGGGAGATGGCCGCGGCGGTCGGTGTCTGGATAGACGACGAGGAGATCACCGCCGAGCACACCGCACGGCTGGAATACCTCCAGATGTTCCCCGATGGAACGCCGAGCCTCACCAGTGGCTGACCGGTGGTGGATTCGGCCGGCGGCGGACCGCGCGCGGTGGGCGCTGCGCGCGGATCGCGCACGGCAGGAGCTCGCGCACCAGCTGCACGGCACCGTTGAACCCGGCGGCGCGGTCGAGACCCGCCGGGCCCGGGTGATTGTGGTCGCCCCCGTTGCCCGGCCGCATCTGCTGCGGGTGACCGTCCAGCGCTACGACCGAGTCGGGCCGACCGTAACCGCCGAGGTGGACATGGACCGGATCGACATCCGCGCCCTGGCCGCCGTCGTCCGCGCCGCTTCCCGTACGCCCTGGTGGGCCCGGATCCGCGCCCGCCTTCCCTTCCTCCCTACGCGAAAGCAGAAGACCCAATGACCAGCATCATCCCGATGTCCGTTACCCGGTCCGTCGCCCTCGCGGCGCGGGTGACAACGCTGCTCGCCGACCGCTTCCCGGAGCACGTCCCCGGTGGACAGGACGGGTTCCGCGTCGAGTCCCTGGACCACCAGGAGCCGCGCCGGATGTTCGTCCGATGGTACGGCGGCGAGCCGACCCGCCCGGCCGCCTCCTCTGGACAGAGCTTCGGCGTCGAGGGCGAGTACGCCGACGTCGCCGCAGTGCTCACGAAGGAGGGCTACGCGGTGGCGCGGACCCCTGGCCGGCTGGAGATGTTCGTGGACGACAGGCCGGTGGACAGCGGCGGCGCCCGCTACGAGGTGGCCGCCAACGACGTGCCGTTCATGGCGCCGTGGCTGGTGGTGGACCGGTGGACCCGGGTGCCCGTGGCCTCGGCACAGACCGAGAGCGAGGCGGCGGGCGAGGCGTACAAGCTGGAGCGTGCCCACGTGCTCACCGACGCCCGGCTGGCCACTCTCCCCGCCCTGTGGCCGTTCCTGACGCGGGCTGATGCTCTGCTCGGCGACGGGGTGACGTGGCTGCGCCAGGAGCTGCACGATTCCCGTTCGTCCGGCGAACTCGTGGAGCGCGAGCGGCTGGACGCCCTGGTGGACGTGGCCAACGTGCTGCGCCGAGGTGAGGGCGTCGTGCAGGACGGGCGCAGCACGGCGTACGACAGCACGTATCCGGGGCGGGCGCACTGGCCGCTCACCTACCGGGTGCGGTGGGTACCCAAGTCCGCGGCGCCGGCCGTCGGGTACTTCCCTGGCCGGGACTGGCAGCGCGGTCCCGCCGAGGACACGGTGATCACGCTCCTGGTCGACGGTGGACTGCGCCCCGTGGTCTACGGCGAGTCGCTGGGGCGCAACGGGTTCATGTGCGAGCAGGACGGCTTCATGGTCTCCGCCGTCGACCCGCGCGACCTCTCGGTTCCGGGGATCAGCATCAGCTCCATCGGGCCGTCGGCACAGGTCGATCGTGTTCCTGACGTGCTGAGGACCGCCGGGTGGCGGGTCGAGGGCGGTGGCGAGAAGGACTGGCCGGACGACTGGACGGTGTTCCCGCCGGCCGCCGGGTAGCCGCTGTTCCCACTGGGAACACCGCATCGTCGTGGGGCCCGGGTCGAACGGGCTCCTCCTCAACTCCACGGACGTGGTGTACAGTTTTCCTTGTTGGACGGTACGAGCAAGCCGGGCCAACGCAACGCTCCGAACCCAATCGAAGGGGACAGCTATGTCCACCCCCAGCATTCTCGCTCAACTCGACACCGCACCCCGCCGCCGGGCGCAGCGGACGCAGCTCATCGATGCGGCGGAGACCGCCGAGCGCCAGCACGCCGAAGCCCGCAAGGCCCTTCATTCGCTGAACCAGGAACTCGACCGTGTCAGGACCCGCGCGCAGAGGGCGGACCGTTACATCGCGCTGTACCCCTACTCGCCGGAGCGGCAGCAGGAACGCGCGGACATCGGTCAGGAACTCGCCGCCCTCGAACCGGCCCAGCGGCACGCAGCGGCCCTCACCGCCGCGACCAACGTGGTCCGCGAGTCCGCGCGCCTGGAACTGGCCTGGTTCGACCGGCCCCGCTCCTCCGCCCCCGGTGTCAGCCGCGCCGAGGTCATCCAGTACCACGACGCTGCGGTACCGGCCTCCAGCTACTCGGTGACCCGTCTGTGGGCCGGCATCCGCAAGCCGGGCGAGCCCTGGCAGAGCTACGACCCGGACATCGTCCGCCGCTCGCGCGCCCGGTCCATCCTCGCGGCCTGGTCCAGCAACCCGGACAACCACCTTCTGCGGGACGCCGAGGGACGGCTGTACATCGCCGGGGCCGGAAGCCGACTGGAGTTCGTACCCAACGACATCGCGCCGCCCGCCACCGAGGGAGAAGCCCTCAGGGCCGCCCTCGCCGTCTACGGCTATCCCACCTACGACTTCGAAGACTGCGGCATGACGTCGGTCATCGTGCCCGGCGACCCCAGGGCCTCCGAGTACCACTCCTGCGACGGCCTGTACTTCCAAATCTCCTCTGGGGAGTACGCCTGTCGGCCGGCCTCCGCCCACGACGAACCGTGGGGCGCCTCCGTGTTCAACCACGGGGAGTACGTCGACACCTTGGACGCCTCCCCCGACGGATCCACCCTCGCCGAGGACTGCGCCCACATCGCCCGCGCCATCGCGAACTACTCCCTTCCGGTCCCGGCCGCGCGGTAGCCCCGGGGCGCCGCACTGCCCGCCCGCGCTCCGGCACGGGCGGGGAGGTGCGGAACCCCGGTTCCCCACCCGCGATCCGCCCGAAGAAGGGACACCCATGTCCACCACCGCCCCCGTGACGCTGCTCCCCGACGTCGCAGCCGTCATCTCGACGCTCAAAGCCGTAGGGCTCGGTGCCTTCTACGACGCCGACGACCGTGCGGTCATCGCCCATCCGATCCAGATCCCCCAGGAGCACGCGCTCAACGGAACGCACGTGATGGTCCAGTGGGGGCCCTACAACAGCGGGCTGATCTACGGACGCCCGGCGTCGTTCCGGGCCACCGAGTGGGTTGGCGACGGTCCCGACCTGCGCGAGATGGGGACCATCTACGCCACACCCATCCGACGGCCGTTCACGAGAGAGGCTCAGCGGTGCGCGAACGCCATCCGTGAGTGGATGCTGCGGCCGGGGTACACCGCCGGCGCGGTCCTCCTCGCCGCGCTCGCCGAGTACGGCCTGACGCCGGGCAACGGGATCTCCGTCGCGTACAACGTGCACAGCGACAGCTACGACATACCCGTCACGTTCTCCCGGGGCGAGCAGGGCCGGCTGAGCGTCGCCGACCGCGACGGCAGCATCCGGCACCTCCCCGGCAGGCACACCGGCTGGAGCATCCTGCTGCACGACGAACGCGGCGACGCCGTCGGCGACCCGGTCCACATCTCCGGAGACGGCCGCACGTCCGTCGACTGCGCCGCCGACTCTGAGTCCGCGGCCGCCGTCATCGCCGACTGGGTGACCGCGCCGCTCTCCCGGCACTGCGACTGCTACGCCCAGGAGGGCCACTACCCGCGGCACGACCGGGAGTGCAACCGGTACGCGGCCCCGAGCATCGCGCGGAGCCAGGCGTGAGCACCCCCCTGTGCCCCGTTCACCGCGTACGGGACCTTCGGGGTGCGCACGCGACGGCCCTGCCCCTCCCGCGCTGCGAGGGGGCCACGCAGTTCGGCGTCTGGGACGAGAACGACGCCGGGTTCGTGTACGCCGGCGACTGCGCGACAGAGGCCGGGAACTGGGCCGCCGAGATCCTGGTGGAGGCCCTCGACGCAGAGATGCGCGTCACGGCGCTCTGCTCCGAGCACCCGGAGCAGCTGGCGGACGGCTGCGAGGACTGCTACCGCGACGACGACGAGCCCTCGTGATCGCGCGCCTTGAGACCTGGTGGCACGTCGGCGTTGACTCGTTCGCCGAGGACGGCGGGTACGACCCGGCCGAAGTGCCCCGAGAACTCTGCTGGTACATCACCGCGTCGGTCACTGACATCGCCGCCCTGGTCGACGCAGACGGATGGGCGCACGGCTACGGCAATACCGGGCTGCGGGTGGTCGACGGCCGGGTCCATATGGCGCTCGCCTGGTGCCTGGACGTCGACCGCGCCGCCTGGGCCGCGGTCCGTGGCCTAGATCCCCGCGGCAGCGTCCGCGCCGACCTGCTCGCGCACATGGCCTCCGAGCTGTTCCACCTCCCCTCGGTCTGCGAGACCGACGCCGTCATGACGGCCCGCTACTCCACCGGCGACGGCCCCGTACGCCGCCTCTGGACTCCCGCGGATCGCCGCCGGACCGAACCCGCCCACTGAACCCCTGCCCGGCCGGAACTCCCGGCCGGGTCCCGGAAAGGACAACCTCATGCCCTCGCTCAGCGACGCCGGCGCCGCGATCCTCGCCGCTCACAAGGACGGACGCGTTCGCGGGGCCGCCGCCGCAATCACCAGATTGGCCATCGACGGATTCGTTCTCCGCGACGTCGGCAACAGCTACATCCTGGAAGACGGTTACAAGGCGCTGGAGGAGTGGCGCCGCAACCGCGCCGGCCTCGCCGCCTTCGGCAAGCTGCCCAAGCTGCCCGGCCAGCAGCACGAAGCACTCCTGACCGCCGCTGGCCGCGCGGACCAGCGCGTACCGGGCCGCGACGACCGAGACGTGTACGTGTCCGGCGAGACCTGGTACCGGACGTCCACCCTGCGCGCCGTCCACGCTGCTGGACACGCCGACTTCCGCCGCGCCCCCGGCGAGGAGCAGCTCACGTACGCGCAGACGGGGCGGTCTCTCTATCTGACCCCGCAGGGCCGCGAGTACGTACGCCAGCGCGGCCATGCCGCCTTGGATCGGCGGCGGGTCGTCGTCATCGCGTGCGGTTCCGAGAAGAAGCCGGACCCCGGGGTGAATCAGTACGGCAACCGGCTGCCGGGTTACCCGGCCGGCGAGCTGTACACCGGCCGGTACCACCGATCCCTGCGGCTGGCCGCCGATTCCCTGACCGACCCGGCGCTGATCCGCATCTTCTCCGCCCGCCACGGGCTCGTGGAGCTCACCCGCTTCCTGGACCCGTACGACGTGACGATCAGGGACGAGAGGGCCATCACTCCCGAGCGGCTGGCCCGCCAGGCGGCCGAGCTCGGCGCCGATGACGCGGACGTGATCTTTCTGGGCGGCCGGGAGTACGCCGAGCTCCTCGCCGCCTCTATACCGCACCTCCTGTCTCCGCTGTGGGGCGGGATGGGTGGGCACCGAGGGCTGTGCAAGACGGCACGAGAGGACGCCGACCTCCGGAAGACTTGGTGGCTACGGGCCGCCGAAGCCCACGCCCGCTTCCACCCGACCCTCTGACTTGCCGGGCCGCCGGCCGGGAGTGTCGGAACCGACCGGCATCCTGGGCGCAAAGAGGCGGGGCCCCAGGTGATCACCTGGGGCCCCGCCGGGCGTTCCGGCGGCTACGGCCCCACCCCCGTGGAGGCCGACTGCCGGTTCAGCGGCCGGCTACGCGGTGAGGGCCGGAGCCTTCGGCGCGGCGGGAAGTACCTGCGCGAGGAGCTTCGCGACCGCGATGAGGGTCCGGTCCGACAGGTAGGGGCCGATGATCTGGATGGACATGGGCAGGCCCTCGGCGCTCTGGCCGACCGGGACGACGATGGACGGCAGGCCCACAGGGCTGGCCAGCGTGATCCAGGCGGTCTGCTCGAAGTAGCCGCGCTTCGCTCCGTCGACGGTAATGAAGCGCTGCGGGACGGGCACGGACGTCTGGTCGAGGACGGCCGCGGTCGGCGCTGCGGGGGTGATCAGGATGTCGTGCTGGGTGAAGTAGTCGGCCCACGCCGCTCGGAGCTTCTGGCGGGTCTCGTCGGCGACGAGCCAGTCGCGGTGTCGCATGGTCCGCGAGTGCAGGAACAGGCCGGACGGGTCGCCCGCGGGGATCTTGTCCGCTGCCTCGATGTCGGCGGCGAACGCCGCGTCCGGGGCGGTGGCGCTGGCCGTGGCGTACATCAGGCGCTGGAACAGCTTGTCGCTGTCGCCGAAGTTCACGGGCCGGGTGGAGGCGTCGACCTGCGCGCCGGCCTGGCGGACAGCGTTGAGCACCTGGTCCAGGAGCGCGCGGGTCGCGCCATCGACGCGGCAGAACGCGTCATCGGCCCAGATGCCCACCCGGTACTGGGAGAGGCAGGTCTTGGTGGGGGCCGGAAGCTCGATCTTCCAGGCGGCGCCGTCGGCCGGCGCCGGGGCAGCGAGCACGCCCAGGAGGAGGTCGAGGTCTGCGGGGGTGCGGGCGATCGGGCCGAGGGTCAGCATGTCGCTGCTGGTGGCCCAGCCGGGCAGGCGGGGGATGTGGCCGCGGGTCGACACGATCGGGCTGGCTCCACGGGAGGTGCGCAGGGCGTAGACACCGCAGTACGCGGCGGGGAGGCGGAGTGATCCGCCGAGGTCGGAACCGACCTCTATCGAGCTGAGGCCGGTGGCGACGGCGGCGGCCGGGCCGCCCGAGGAGCCCCCGGCGGTGCGGTCGTCGGCGAAGGGGTTCTTCGTCTTGCCGAAGATGGGGTTGCTGGTCTGGATGTCCTGGCACATGGTCGGGACGTTGGTCTTGCCGATGATGACCGCGCCGGCGGCACGCAGGAGCGCCACGGCGTCGGCGTCGGTGGCGGGTACGTGGTTGGAGAAGTCGGGGGAGCCGCTGGTGGTGCGCATCCCCTTGACCTCAAGGGCGTCCTTGACGGTGATGGGCAGGCCGTGGAGCGGGCCGAGGGTGCGGCCGGTCTGCGCGAGGTACTGGTCCGCGCGGTCCGCGGCTGCGCGGGCGGCGTCCGCGTCCAGGGTGACGACGGCGTTGAGGGCGGGGTTGACCTTCGCGTGATGGGCCAGGAGTCGCTCCAGCAGAGTGCGGGCCGATATCTGGCGGGCACGCAGAGCGGCAACCTGCTGGTACGCAGGGGCGAGGTGCAGGGCGCTGGTGGATGCAGCGGTGGTGAGACTCTCTCCCTCGGCGGCCGCGGCCGGGCGGGCAAGGCCGAGTGCGCCGGTGACGGCCGCGGAGGCGGCGAGAAGGGTGCGGCGGGACATCACGAACGGACTCCTGAGGTGGTGCTGGTGGCGGGTACTTCGGAAGGAGTCTCCGGCGGCGGCGGAGAGAAAAACGAAGCGACACGCAGCAGGTGCTTGACTTCGTCCGTCACGTCGTCCAGGGCAAGGTGTGCATCGGCGTACTCGGCCGGAGCGGCGACCGGCTTGTCCTGCTGGCGTAGAACGATGGCGTGGCGGATCTGGTCGGCCGTGACGGCGGCCGCCAGGTCGAGACCAGTCAGTCCCTCGCCGCGCCGGCGAACCTCAGCCTCCGTGCGGGCTCCGGGAGCTAGGTAGTTGCGCAGGAAGAGCTGACCGTCGCGGATTTCGGTGCGCCGGCGGATGAGCGGGTAGTCCGCGCTGCGGAGCCGGGCGACGTCGCGAAGCTGGGGCTCGGGCTGTTCGAGGACGATGCTCGGATCGGCGTTGTCCATGGCCTCCCACAGCTTGCGGAGTCGGGCATGCCGGTAGTGGCCGCAGCTCCACGTCCGCACGGCGGCCACGCGGGAGACGATGACGGGCAGGAAGAAGCCGACCTGGGTGAGGGTGGCGCCGATGTCGCCGCAGACCCAAGCAGTCTCTTCGAGGGAGGTCACGTCGATCCCGACGAGGGAACCGTAGATGCCGCCAACGCGGATGCTGCTGTACCCGAGCGTGATGATCGCTCCTGCGGCCGTGGTGCGCAGGCCGGCGGCGATCCACCTGTTCGTCGAGGTCTTCGCGTGCTTGAGGCACAGGCGCGCGAGGTAGACCTCGGCGGCGGTGTACGTGCCGATGTAGATGGTCAGGTACGTCTTGTAGATCGGGTCATGGGCGTAATACAGGGAGAACCCAACAGGGCGCTGCACGGCCGGCGTGAGCAGTGCGAAGAGCGCGGCCAGCGTGGCGATGACGGCGGCGGCGGCGAGCAGCAGGATCAGCGTGCGTCGGCGGGCCTTGTCGGGAGGGTGTGCCCAGTGTGCGAGCACGATGGCCTGGCAGGCCAGGACGATGATGACGCAGGACTGCGCCAGGGGGACCGCGATGTTGGTGACCCCGAGAAAGCCGTCGATGCGTATCCACACAGCGGTGAGCGAGATGGCGAAGCTGAGCGCTGAGGCGAGGAAGGCGCATGCGAGGGCTATGAGGGCCCGGTCGCGCCGGTCCTTCCTCAGGTCACGGAGCAGGAAGAGGAACCCCGTGGCCGCGATGATCAGGCACAGGGGGTGGAGGATGTCTTTCACAGGGGGTCCTACGTGTTCAGCGCAGCAGCGTGCGTGCGACGGGGTCGTCGCCGTCGGGGGTGACGGGACGAGCGGATGTGACGTGCTCCAGGAGCAGTGAGCCGAGGGTTTCCGCCTCGCGCTCTTCGGGCTCTGCGTAGCGCGTGCGCGCCAGGAGCATCGCGATGACGGCCGGGTTCAGGTCGGGAACCAGTCCGCCGAGGGTGCCCACGAGTCCTCCAGCGCCCTCATGGCCGCGGAGGCGGTGGCCCAGCTCGTGCCCGATGATGCCGTCAGCGTGCGCCCGGCTCGTCGTCTCGTCAAAGAAGATGTAGTCGGTCGTCTCGGTGGCCAGCCACAGCCCGCACGGCACCGAGGCGTCCAGGTGCGGGATCTCGTCGCCGGTGACCGGCATGAGGACGATCGGCCGCCCTGTGTAGTTCTCCACGAACGGGATGAGCTGACGGACATTGCTGACCCGAGGCAACTTGAGGCCGCTGATGAAGTCGCGGCTGCGCTGGTGCATCTCCGCGTAGGAACGCCGCAGGTCCGCGTCAGCGCCCCTTCTGCGCTTGCGGCGCCACATGCGGTGTCCCTTCTGAATGAGCGAGCAAAGGTCGGCCAGGACCCAGTATCAGGACAGGGTCTCGGTCTCGGAGGGCAGGCCCTCCATCTGCCTGGCGGCCTCGGTCATCTTCAGAAGTGCTTCCTTGCTTGCCGGGGACAGGCCGGCCGCACGCATGGCGAGCTTCGTGACGCCCTTGTCTTTGAGTGCCAGGACGAGTTGGAACTGCTCCACGATCGCCACCGTGCCGTCATCCTCCACGAAGAAGCCAGCCGGCACGTTGAAAAATTTCGCGAGGAGACGCGCTACCCGGATGCTGGGGTTGTCGCCCTTCTCCCGGAGTTGCCCGATGTAGGCTCCGCTGAGCGTGCCGTCCCCGTACGCAGAGATCGTCCGTGCCACGTAGCTGTGGCTGAACTCTCCGGTCTTCGGGTTCGTCTTCTCCGTGTCATCCGGAGGCGGGCGAAGGACGTCGAAGAGGTAGTTCAGCCGGTCGGCAAACGATGATCCTGGACCCGGCGCGGGGACTGATCCCCTGTCACCGTCTCGGGAATTTCCTTGAGGCACTGTGCGATGTCTCCTTGGTGGTCTAAACAATAGTTGACTATGCCACAGGCATCTGCCTACTTTCGGCGCCGAAGACGAACTATTGTTTACGCATCGTGTGCGGGGGCCACGTGCGCCCAGGTCGGGCTGCTCCCTTCGCCGCGGACGGCATCCTGTCGACGGACGGAACAGCACAGAGTGACCAGTTCATCGGAGCCATCGGTTCCGGATAGCGCAGCAAACGACCAGGAGAGCACCTCAACTTCCCTGGCCCTTCCGGAGCGGCCGATGCTGCTCCCGGATCGGCCTGCGCTGCTTCCTGAGAAGCCCGCCCTCCCG
>NZ_CP107822.1 GCF_036346295.1 Streptomyces sp. NBC_00536
CCTGCCGACCCGTTGGGCGTCGCCTTTCCCTTGGGGGAGGCGACGCCCCCAGCGCCGGAGGATCCTGCGCCGGGCTTCCCGCCGCTCTTGGTCGCGCTGCGGCCGAAATCGGTGGGGGACTGGATCCGCCCCTTGGCCCGGGCCTGCGTCGCGTCATCGGTGATCTTCTGTAACGCCGCCGCGTTCTCCGCCTGGGCCTTGATCCGCTCGGCCTTGGCTTTCACCGCCGCCTGGCGGACGGGGGCGAGGTCTTCGAACCGCTGGCGCCGATCGCCCATCCACTGGTTCATGCCGCGCAGAGCGGCGACGGCGATGCCGACGGCGAGCACCATCGCGCCCTGCGCGCCCTCACGGCCCGCCACGCTGCCACCGGCCGGTGTGACGGCGTTGCCTTCGGAGCGCAGTCCCGCCGAGCCACCCACCACCTGAAGTCCTGGAAGGGCCGGGACCGGGGGCGGAGGAACGGCCGGGGCGGGCACCGCAAGTGTCGGCAGAACCGGAGCGGCGACGGGCGCCGGAGTTGTGCCCGCGGCCACGGTCGTACTGGGGGCCGGGGGAGCAGGAGGAGCAGCCGGGGGCGGCGGAGGTGCCGTCGGCGGGGGCGGGGGAGGGGGCGGAGGTGCGCCCCCGGTGGGCCGGAAGGGGATCACCCGGCCTTCATCGTCGGTCATTTTCGCTCCAAAGGGGTTGACAGACTGTGACCGCCTCGCGTACGCGCGCGCGTGTCCGCGCGCCCGCGTGTCCGCGCGTCCGCATAATGCGCGCGCGAGGCGGCCACAGTCCGGGTTGAATCACTGATTGATTGACTCGCTGGTCACACTTCGTAGCGGCTGACCCAGGTAGCGATCGTGCGTGCCAAGTCGTTCCACGCTTCCGGATCGCCGTTCGCCTCGCGGGCCGAGGCGACGGCCCGGGCCCGCTCCATCCAGGACTCCGCCAGGCCGCGCGGGCCGCGGGTGGCCCGGTCCGCCTGGCGCTTCTCGAAGTGCGCCAGGCGGTTGGCGGCCGTCCTCTCGGCTTTGGTCTGGGCTCCCACAGGGTCAGGCGCCCTTGCGCAGGCCGTTGAAGACGTCGTCGAAGCGGCTCTTGTCGCCGCCCGAGCCGGTCTCGGTGGCCGGGGAGGCCTCGATCTGCTGCTGGCTGCTCTTGGCCAGCTCCTTGCGCTGGCGCTTCGCCTCCTGGTTCGCCTCCCGCTTCTCCGGCAGCTCCTCGTAGGAGCGCTGGTAGCGGGCGTTGAAGGCGATCAGGTCCGTCAGCGCCCGCTCAACGTCGTCGGCCGCCTTGAACAGGGGGCGTACGGCGTGCCAGGCACGCACGCTCGCCTGACCGGGCAGGTCGCCGGGGAGCCGGTCGATCTCGCCGACCGCAGCTTCCATCTCCCGCGCCAGCCGGCGCAGGTCATCCACGATCGGGTGGAGCTGCGCCCGCCGCTGCTCCAGGTGGATCGCGCGGTTGGCAGACGTCTGGAGGGCGTCCGGGGTCCACTTGTGGGCGGTCATGAGGTACCTCTCAACTCGTCGTACGGGGAAGGGGGGAAGCGGTAGATGGCGCCGCTCCTACCGCTGCGCGGCAGCGGTCTCGGTGCGGACGAAGCGGATCTGATTGCGGAACCACTCGGTGCCCTCGATACCGAAGGCGGTGAACTCCTCGGCGAGAGCGGTAGGACTCGGGGTCTCGCCGCGGTCGAAAAGCTCGGTGACCCGGGCCCGGACCACCTCGCGCTGCTCGGGAGTGGGCGGGTTACCGCCAGGCCTACCGGCGCCCTTGACCCCCGCCTTACCGGTGCCCTTACCGCCCCCGGTACCGCCCGGGTTACCGGTGGCGGTAGCGGCGGGCTTACCGGTACCGGTAAGGGGACGGTTACCGGTCTCGATACCGCTACCGGTAGAAGCGGGCCTACCGGTGCGGTTACCGGTACCGGTAGAGGCTGCGGTACCGACCGGGCTACCGGTACCGGCGCCCGGCTTACCGGTGGCCGCTACCGCCGCCGGGGCGGCAGGGCTACCGGTCTGCGGGGCCGACTCACTCTCGGCGTGGTCACCGTCGAGGAGCCGGTGCACCCGCCAGATGATCGCCACGAAGGTGAGGACGACGACCGTCGTGAGGCCCAGGACGATCGCACTGCCGTAGGGGTTGGCCGGGTCGTGGACTCCACCCCGCTCGGCGAGGTGATAGGCCAAGTTCGACGCCGCCATGATCGACAGCGCGGGACGGACGTCCTTCTTCTTCTTGAAGGCCACGATCGCGTAGATGTCGACGGAGAGCGGGAACAGGGGCGCCACGTACTCGTGGAACCCGACCAGGCGGGCGAGTTCGTACTCCCCGCTTGCAGCAAGGCCGACGCCAGCGGCGAGCGCGACCCACGGGGCGCCGCGCCAGGCCCTGGTGCTGACCCCCGTCCGCTTCGCCGTCCTGCGGGCCGCAGCCTGAAGGTCGGCGAGGTACTTCTCCGCATCGGCCTCGCGCTGCCGGGCCGTAGCCAGCGCCGCAGTCGCCTCACGGACCAGATCCGACTTCTCCCGTTCAGCAGCAGCCAGGATCTCCCTCGCCCGGCCGCGTGCCGCGGCTTCGGCGTTCGCCCGGAGCTCCGACAATTCCTCGGTCAGCCGCGCCTTCTGCGCATCGCGCTCCAGCACGTGCTGCTCGCCGAGCACCGCGAAGTGCGCTTCGAGGTCGCGTCGGGCCTGGTCGTACTCGGCCCGCACCACTTCGAGGTCGGCTGCGATCTGCTTGCGCCGCCCGGCCAGCTCCTCGTCGAGGTCGAGCTGGGCGCGGCGGCGGGTCAGGTCCAGCTCGGAGTCGAGCGCGGTCCGGGCCGCGGCGATCTCCCCGGCCGTCTGCTGCGCATCGGCCAGGATCCCGGCCGCGTCGGTGAGCGCCTTGCTGTATGCGGCCTCCGACGAGGCCCGGCGCATGGCCACCAGGGCGGACGCGCGTTCCTCCGCCCCAGCGAGAACCTCTTGCACCTGCTTCTCGGCGTCGACGAGCAGCTGCTCGACCTGTGCCTCGGCGGCCACGATGGCCTCATGGGTCGCGCGGTCGGCTTCCGCCCGGGCGGCGTCCAGGAGGCTCTGGGCGTCGCTACGGGCACCGGCGCGGATGTCGGCGGCTTCGGTCTCGGCCTGGAGCAGTCGCTCCGCGGCTCCGTCGGCCACCTCGGCCAGCACTCGGCGCGCATCGGCGGCCGCCGACTGACGGATCCGGTGAACGTGCTGCTCGGCCTCGTGGATCAGGCCCGCCGCTTCCTGCGCACCGGCCCATCGGGCCGTGTCGAGGATGTCGGCGGAGCGGTCACGCAGGTCTGCGGTCCAGGCGTCCGTTGCTTCCTGGACGTCCGGGCTGGGCGGAACGGCAGCCGCGCCGGTGGAGCGTCGCGGCTGCGGGGTCGTGGCCGGCGGCGGCTTGCGGGTCGCCGTCTTCCGGGGGGTTTTACGGGTGGCTGTACGGGCCGCCACGCCGTCCTCCTCTCGTTCGGGTGGCCACCGCAGGTGGCCACCCGGTGTGCGGTCGGTCCGTCAGCTCTGGTCGAAGCGATCGGTGATCCGGTCGAATCGGTCCGTCACCCGCAGGGCGACCGCGGCGACCCGCTCGACGAACCTGCGGTCGCCGGAGGTCAGGCACACGGTTTCCACCGCGGTGCACCGGTCATCGACCCGGTCAAAGGCCGCCTCCAGCCAGGGCAGGACCACACGCTTCGATGACCAGAGCAGCGAGCCCGCCATGTAGAGGGGCACCGCGAGCACGGTCCACGTCAGCAGGTCCAGGCGGAGCCGCATGCGGCCCAGCAGCCCACGCTGAAGGTGCGCGACCTTCAGCAGCTCCAGGAACTGGTCGAACTCGTCGGCGCTCCAGTCGTCCATCGGCCCGTGCTCCGCGTGGAACCGACGGACGAAGCGCTTGGGGATGTTGAGCAGGCCGTTCATGTGGTGGCCACCTTCCAGGTCAGGACCACGTACCCGTTCTTGCCGGACTGGTTCTCGGACCGCCGATTGACCTCCGCGAGGCGGCGGTGCATCTCCTCGCTTTCGGCGTCGGTCACAGCAGGTCGGAGGGGTCGGCGGTGGCAGCGCCGGTCAGCACCGCGAGCTCCTCGGCCGTCACCCAGTTCTCCGGGACCAGCACGCGGAGGGTGACGGTGCCCTGGCACATCGAGCCGGTGACCGCGAGTCGTCCGCTCGACAGCGTCACCGGCTGGGCGTTGTCGATCTCAGCGAACAGCGCCGGCAGCATGTTCGTGGCGGTCGGCGTCACGGTGAAGGTGACGACGATCGTGGAGGGGGCGACCTCGACAGCGACGTTGATGCCGTACTGAGCCAGCTTCTGGACCGACTCGAACAGCGGGAAGGCGTCGGCGACGGTGTCGTTGACGTCCTCGACGATGCCGGTGAAGTTCAGCGGCAGGTTGGAGGGCATGATGGTCATGCGGATCAGCTCCTGTGATGTGGTTTGGTCCGTGCAGACCCCCGGCACACATGGCGTTCCAGCGCCGTGCCGGGGGTCGCGCCGTCTGTGCGGCGCGGCGAGCGGATGGGGAGTTGCACCCTCGGCCCCACCCTTGGGGCATCTACAGATCCGCTCTCTTCTCTCGGGTGCCATGCAGCCAACCCCCCGCTCAAGACCTCACCAGCCGAAAAACAACAGGTGAGAGGGTCATCTCGTCGTAATGACGGCAGGGGCGCCGCGCCCGAAATTCGTCCACTGTGGAGTTCTGAAGCAACGAGCGGCCACCCATCACCCCGCCCACGGAGGACGAGTTCACTGGAGCCGCCATCAACTACACGAGACAGCTTCACCGCTTCATCCAGTCGCTTCGCATTGACTAGACAATGTGGTGACGAGGACGACCATGACACTGCGGGTGACGCCGCGTCAAGTCACCAACGGCGTTGCGACACAACCTTTTTCATTGACTAGACAATGAGACGCTGGTGCAGGTAGACATAGGGCCATGAAGCCCTCACCCGTGTACCAGCGAATCGCGGACGATCTCCGCAGAAAGATCACCGACGGCACGTTCCCGCCCGGTGCTCAGATCCCCACCGAGGCCGATCTCATCGAGCGATACGAGGTCAAATCCCGCGCGACGGTCCGCCAGGGTCTCGCGATGCTCGTGAACGAGGGCCTCATCGAAGCCCGGCGCCCCAGGGGCTATTTCGTCATCGAGCACAGGCGACTTGTCTATCGCCCGCAAGCCGAATTCCGGAAGAAGCCGCCTGAGGTGGACATCTTCACCAACTTGGTCGCGGAGGAGGACGGTCGAGTCCCTAGCCAGGACATCGAAGTGTCAATCATCGAAGCGACCGGTCTCATTCGCGACCGGCTCAAGCTCAAAGAGGGCTCACTGGCCGCAGCCCGGCGCCGGGTTCGCCGCCTCGACGGTATCGCCTACAACATCAACGACTCCCACGTCGCCCTAGAACTGGTTCAGGGCAGTGAGTGGATGCACCCCGGCGACGTTCAGCGTGGCACCGACACCGTGCTCAGCGAGCTGATCGGCCAGCAGCTCGTTTACGGATTCCACGAGCTCTACCTGCGGATGCCGACGCCCTCGGAGGTTCATCGTCTCAATCTCGGCGCCGGCGTGCCGGTCGCCGAACACATCTCGACTTCCTTCGACGCCGATCGCAACCCGATCCAGGTGACGGTGAACATCGTCCCGGGCGACCGCCACGTCATCGTCTTCGAGACCCACCGCGAGACCGAGAACCAGGAGCTCCCTCGCATCCCCTGGGGGGCCCCGTGATCCTCGTACGCGCCGAAGAGGCGGATCTGGCTCGGCTGCTGAAGTTCCGCTCCGACGCATCCGCATGGTTGGCCACCCTCGGTACCGACCAGTGGGCCAAGCCTTTCCCCGCCTCCCACATCCTGAGCAGCATCCGCCGCGGACAGGTCTACCTCGCCAAGGACCACCCGGAGAAGGACGCCGCTGCAACCATCACTCTGGACCGAGACGCGGACGAGAGCCTCTGGACCCCCGACGAGGTCACCCAGGGAGCCTTCTACGTCCACAAACTCGCGGTGGACCGCGCCCATGCTGGCACCGGCCTCGGTACGCGCCTTCTCGATTGGGCTGGCGACGAGGCCGCGCGGCAGGGCGCACGATGGCTGCGCCTGGATGCCTGGACCACCAACACCCGCCTCCAGGAGTACTACCGCGCCCAGGGCTTCACCCACGTTCGGACCAGCCGGGACCCGCAGGTGGTTTCCGGCTGGGCCGCACAGCGCCCCTCGCGCCACGCCGACCACGGCTTCAACACGTCACGCCTCAGGGCCGTCGACACTCCGATTCCGGAGGCGTGACGCCCAAGTGCGCGGCGAAGGGGGACAATGCGCAGGAACGCAGACGCCTCCGGCTAGATCATCCGGTACCGTCGCGATGCGGACGCCAATTGTGGTGGTTGGCGCCGCACTGATCCGAGTAGCCGCAACAGCGGTGAAACCAACGGAACCAGGAAGGCACCACGACGTGAACAGCAGTACCGCTCACACCCACCCCTTGCACCCTGCCGCACGTAAGGCCCACGTCTCGGAAATGCGTTCGGTTCCGCATGGGGGCCGATGCAAGATCGACGGATGGCGTCTCTTCAGCAGCAGGCCCGACCGCACTCGCAACTTGGACCGGTCTCCCCGGCCCGCGCGGGCCCCGTGAAATGGCGATGGCCACCCCTGCCAGGGTGGCCATCTCATCCAGCAATCGACTCAGAGCCCGAGTCGTAGGTCGGCGATGACGCCGGGGCCCGAGCCCTGCCAGGCCCGAGGTCACCAACTCCAGGATAGAGCCAGCGACTGGTGATGCGCAGCAGCGTGTCCCAGTCAGTACGACTCTTTTCCGTCTCTTGCCGATCTGCGGCTCCCCAAACCATCCGGGGAGACCCCGCACCATGATCAACAGTTCGTCCGCGACACGAAGCGTCGCGGTACTGCTTCCCTCGGTCAACCTCACGGAACCGACCACGCGCCCGTCGGCGGTGATCCTGTGACCCGCCGGCGCCTTCCTCGCCGCCCCGGGCCCGACGACGGTGAGCTCCTGTTCGAGGGGGACATCACCGATTACTGGTCACCGGCCGTGGTCCGGCACTGGGTGTTGCACATCCCGGACATGAAGCCGACCGACTTCCGCCTCTACATGGTGCTGCGCGCGATGCTGACGTCGAGCCCTCATGGCCTGCGCCGGATGTCGAACGACGAGCTGTGCTGGCTGCTGACCGAGGAGGGGGAGAAGCCGGTCGGTGAGTCGACGGTGCGTGCGGCGCTCAAGCGTCTGGAGAAGGCCAACCTCGTCACGAATCCGGACGGCGAGCGCATCGTGACCTCCACCGGCAAGGGCGGCATCCAGAGCATCTCGCGCCGCTACAAGGTCCACGACCTCCCCCCGGACGTACACGTCGGCTGGGCCAACACCTGGCAGAAGCTCGACGCGTACAGGAGGGACTGGCGCGAGAACCCGATCGCTCCGCCGACCCACACGAAGACCCCCGAAGGCATCGTCCGCTCAAAAATGAGCGGACGTACTGACCTGGACGAACAGCCCGGCCCCGAGGCCCCTGGAGACGAAACCGCAGGTCGTTTCGACCGCTCGATTTCGAGCAGCGCTCCGCAGAAATCGAGCAGTCGAGCGCAGAAATCGAGCGGCGGCAAGCCTCTGACCAGCGAAAACGGGGGTGGTATTCAGGCTCCTATTAGGTCTTCTCTCTCTCCTGTCACGGCAGCCTCACCGGCACCCGGTGACGTGGCTGAGGAGACGGTCGAGGAGAGAGAGACTTCGGCTGCGCCGACCAGGACCACCCCGGCGCCGAACGCCGGGAACAGCACGGAGCCGTCCACGGCCACCGCGGCTGCTGCTGTTGCTGCTGAGTTCGCGAACCTGTGGAAGGCCGAGCGCGGTACCCGCCCGAGCCGCCGTCAGCTCGACGGCATCGCCCTGGACGCAGCCGAAGCCATCGCGGCCGAGGACTCCCCGGAGTGGCTGACCCAGTCGGTGGTCCCGTTCATGGTCAGCCGCAACTACATGGACCTGGCTCGTGCCAAGACGCACCCGCAGTGCCCGACGCCGCGGGGCACGAAGGTGCCCGGCCAGCGGCCTGCCGTCCTGGACTGGTGCGGCGAGTGCAACGACGGAACCCCGCCCGAGCTCGTCGCCGAGCGGTTCCGCCGGCACGGCGGCCGCCTGGTGAAGTGCCCCGAGTGCCACCCCGGCGGTGTGCGGCAGCCCGCCGCAGTCTGACCCGCCCCTACAAACGTCACGACGGCCGTGCTCCCGCTAAGAAACCGGCCGCCGTGCTGATCCCAACCCACGAAGAGAAGAGACCTGATGAACAGCATGACATCCGGGACACCGGCCAGCGAAGGCGACCTCTTCGAGGGCGATCCCGCGATGCTGCCTTCGCAGCACCGCGACGGCGATGCTCCCGACACCTTCCGGGCGGCGGCCTCCGACTTTGAGCGGATCCCGCCGCAGGACCAGGACGCCGAGCAGTCCGTCCTCGGCGGGGTGCAGCTGTCCAAGGACGCCATCACCGAGGTCGTGGAGATCCTCAAGGGCCACGAGTTCTACAAGCCCGCCCACGAGACGATCTACCGCGCCGTCGTCGACATGTACGGCAAGGGCGAGCCGGTCGACCCGATCACGCTGGGGGAGGAACTCACCCGCCGTGGCGAAATCGCGAAGATCGGCGGCGCGGCCTACCTGCACACCCTGGTCCAGTGCGTGCCGACGGCGGCGAACGCCCCGTACTACGCCGAGATCATCCGCGACAAGTGGAAGCTGCGGCAGGCGATCGAGGCCGGTACGAAGGTGACTGCGATGGGCTACGCCCAGGACGCGGACCCCGAAGAGGTGATCGAGGCCTCCGCGGCCCGGCTGCTGGCGCTCCAGGCCACCTTCGACACGGGCAAGGACCCCGCCGGGTGGGACGCGTCGATGGAGGAGCTGGTCGAGGGCTGGGAAGACGATCAGGCCGCAGGAGAGAACCCGGGCCTGCCCATGCCGTGGGAGGACCTCCAGTCCATGCTGTGCACCGTCCCGGGCCACCTGGTGATCCTTGCGGGCCGCCCCGGCATGGGTAAGTCCGTGGCCCTGCTCGACCTCATGCGCCACCTCGCCGTCGTTCACGACCGTCCGGCCGCGTTCGTCTCCCTGGAGATGGCCCGCCGTCAGATCATGAACCGGCTGATCGCCGCAGAGGCCGAAATCCCGCAGCACGACATCCGCAAGCGGGCCCTGACTCCGGACCAGTGGAAGAAGTACGACAAGGTCCGCGGCCGGATCGCCGCTTCGCCGCTGCGGCTCATCGTGCCCCCCGGCGGCATCACCGTGCCGCAGATCCGCTCGGCCCTGCGCCGCTGGCAGATCGAAGACCGCCTGCCCCACGCGCTGGCGCTCGACTACCTCCAGATCATCAAGCCCGACAGCCAGCGCGGAGGGAATCGCACCAACGAGGTCGACGCCATCGCCCGCGGCCTCAAGGAGATCGGGCTGGAGTTCGACATCCCGGTCTTCGCCGCCGCCCAGCTCTCCCGCCAGACCACCGGGCGCGAGAGCAAGGTCCCGCAGCTGTCGGACCTCCGCGAGTCCGGCGAGATCGAGCAGGCCGCCGACGCGGTCATCCTGCTGCACCGCGAGGACTACTACGAGCCGGAGAGCGAGCGCGCCGGCGAGATCGACATGATCATCGCGAAGAACCGGGAGGGATCCACCGGCATCGTGACTGCCGGATTCCGCGGCAGGTACAGCAAAATTGAGGCCATGGGCCAGGTCTGATCGAGACGACGGAGATCACCATGCTCACCACCGACAGCGTCACCACCCGGTTCATCGACGACGATCAGGCCCAGCGCATCACCGGCCACTGGAACGCGGTGTACCCGCGGATGCGGGAGATCCTGACCTCGGCGATCGATGCCCAGCGCGCGGCGGAGCAGCCGTCGGGGGACCCGCGGCCCGCCCTCGTCCGCGAGCTCTGGCCGGCGACCGCCGACCTGGCCATGCTCGAAGGGGTCCGGCGCGACCTCGGTCAGCTCGACCGCGGGACCTTCAAGGACTGCGCGTGCAGCACCGGCGCTTTCAGCGTCGGCGAGGCCCGCGACCGTGTGCACCAGGTCCTGAACATCACGTCGACCGGCGACCCCGCCTTGGGCGCGATCTACCGGCTGGCCGGGGAGCTCGCCGACCTCCACCTGGCCTGGCAGGAGACCGCCCGGGCGGTCTCCCGGGCGCAGGCGGAAGCGGCTGTGCCCGGTCCGCGGCTCGACCGCGGGCCGGGGGACAGGGCAGACTCGGAGCAGACCGAGAGGGGCCTCACGCGATGACCGCACAGCCGATCCACCCGCACGACCCGGAACCGCGGGTGCCCCGCAATGCGAACGGGATCGCCGAGGCGTTGACCGGCGTCCGGCGGGTCGAGTTCCTCCGCCAGTTCCTCGCCTCGGCCCCCGAGGGTGCCGAGGCGGTCCTGCGCCGGTGGTGGTGCGAGGCCATGCTCGACACCGACCCGTCCGGCGACCGGATCACCGCGGCCGCGCTCGACGGCACGCTGGAGACCACCTCGGTCGCCGACCTGATCGCGCGCAGGCGGGAGGCGGGCCTCCCCCTTGAGTGACCCGTACGACCAGGAGCCCGAAGGGTGGCCCTGCGTGGCCTCCCCCCGGGTCACCGACCTCCTCAGCGACCCGCTCCTGCCCGCCGAGGTGTTCTCCGCGATCGTGGCCCTCACCGTCGCGATCAACGAGACGAGGGGCATGGTGCCCGGCAGCACCGCATCGGAGGCCTGGCCCCAGCAGCGGCGTATCCCGCTGGGCGCGGACGGATCCCTCGGTCTCGCCGAGTACGTCATCGCCGCGGACGCCGACCCCCCGCAGATCATCCTGACCCGCATCCAGCTGTACTGAACTGACCGTTCCCGACTGCAAGGGCTCGGCGAGGACTCCTCCTCGCCGAGCCCTTCGGTATGGCACCCTCAGCGGCCGAAAAACTCACCTCTTAAGAGGTGAGTTACTGGGTGGGGTGGCGCCGGTGCGATCCGTGAGATCCTGCGGGCGGCAACGTACGGGGCGAAGGGGGTGGGGCGCCGTGGCGCAGCTGGCAGGAGATGAGGGCCGGTCTCGTGGGCAGGGTGAAGGCGCCGTGCCGTGCCGTTCCTCGCCTCGGCCGCCGGGACGTCCCTCGCGGCCGTGGCCATCGTGGTGACCGCCCGCACCCGGTACCTCTTCGACAGCCCGGTCCTCGCGCCGTTCATCTGGGTGGCGGCGGGCCTGTGCGGCTTCGCCGCCGGGTGGGCGCTCTTCCGGCGTCACCGGTCCTTCCGCTTCAACCCGCTCAGCCCGCGGTTGGCCGTGGTCACCGTGGCGGTCGCGTTCGCCGGGGTCTGGGGTGCGCAGGCACTCGCCGCGCAGGCCTTCCCGTCCGCCTGGGCCCGCTACCTCGATGAGCTCGGCGGCCCGGGGCGGTGTCTGGCCGGCACCCCGTACGGCGAGGGCACCGCGACGGTCGTCACCATGCCCAAGCGCGGCGAGGGCCGGATGGAGATTTGGCCGGGCGAGGCTCCCGGCAAGGTGCGCGGGTCCGGCGTCCTGCGGCTCGACAACGCCGTCAGCGGCGGCATCCACCCGCTGAAGGCGGCCGACGAGGCCTCCGACGCCATCCTGCGGACGTACGGCTGCCGCTGAGCTGATCGGGGCCCCTGGCGCGCGCGCAGGTGCCTCGCTCCCGTGGGGCGCCCACCGTCACATGGCATGCGCGGCCACCTCCGGACGGCGACCGCGGGCGCGCTGGGCGTCCTAAAGACAGCAGCGGCGGGGGAGGGGTGCCCGGGTGGCTGTCCGGTTTGCCGGACTTACGGGCCGAGTTGGGCTAAGGCGCGTTCCCCCGCCGTCACGGATGCGGGCGCGTGAGGCGTACGGACGCTGATGCCGTGGCTGGCGGGGAGCTGGCAGCTGCCGCGATGTGGCCGGGGCCGTCCATCTCGCTCCGCTCGTACGGGCATCGTCGTGGCTGCGCGTCCGGCCGCGGGCCGCGAAGTGGCGCCGAAACTCGCCGATAAATGTGCTCTGACCTGCGTGTTCCGGCTTGACCCATACCCCAAAACTTGAGAGTATTAGACATGTCGGAAGGGGGGCGGGAATCCCCCAACCGGCGCCGGGCCCCCCGGGGCCCACCACATCGAACACCTCAACCCGAAGGGGGCCCCATGGGCGCCGACAGCGACATGGACCGCGTGGAGTACCGCGTGGACCTGATCAAGAAGCTCGCGACCTACTACGTCGTCGTCGACGACGAGGGCGTCTACAGCGGCAACGAGTGGCGCGAGGACTGGGAGGGGGAGCGGGACGTGCTTGAGGTCCAGCGCGCCTCGGACTGCGACATCGAGCGGGAGCTCCAGCGCCGCGACTTCACGTGGTCGGTCCTGGACTCGCAGTCCCCCCTCAAGCTCCTGACGATCGAGGCGATCAGCCACGGTCGGGCCGTTTTCCTCGCCATGCGGGAGTACCGCGAGAAGAAGGCCTTCGCGGACCTCGCCGAGGTGTTCTTCGCCGACGAGCTCGCCTTCGACGCGACGCTCTTCGGCGACACCACCAACTGACCGGTCCCGGTGCGGGCGGGGGCGGGAATCCCCGCCCGCACCGACGGCCAGCACACCGAACCACCTCAACAACCAGGAGAACCTCATGACCAGCACCACCCTGGCGTACCGCCTCGGCGCCCCCGACGTTGAGTGCCACTACCCCGTGATCATCGGCGAGAGCCAGGTGATCGGCGCGATCTTCCGCTGGCACCGCGACTGGCTCGCCCAGGACTCCACCGGCGAGCACAACCTCGGCCGCCCCCCGAAGGGCACCCCGGGCGCCGAGATGGCCGCCGCCTACCTCGCCGGGGAGTACGCCGCCGGTCGCATCACGGCCACCCCGCTCGCCGAGATGCCGGTCAAGCAGCCCCCCGCCGCGGACGAAGTGCCCCTGCTTCACCCGCGTCTGCCCGACACGGATCGCAACAGGGAGGGCGCGGAGAAGGCGCTCGCCGGACTCGCCATGCACCTGTGGACGCCGCTGGCCGGGTTCCCGGGCAGCGACAACCCCTGGTACCTCCGGTGCGACCTGTGCCAGTGGGCCGGACCGCGCTACTGGAGCCACCTGCGCGGCCGCAACGGACAGCCGCCGTCCGCCCACCGGCACGACGGGTGCATCGGTGAGGACAAGGTCCGCGAGCTGATCACCGCCTACCAGAAGTAGGCCCGGACCAGCAGCAGGACCGCCGGGCCCGGCATCCGCCGGGCCCGGCCCCCCCTCACCGACCCGAAGGAGCCCCACATGATCACCGCACGCCTCAACCGCATCGTCGCCGCCGGCACCGACCACGGCTTCGTCACCATCAAGCTCGCCGACTGCCTCACGCTCAACGTCAAGACCGAGCCCGACACCGCCATCGTGGAAGAGGTCTACCTCGCGCCCGGGATCACCGCCCCCGACATCGAGGCGTGGGAGAACGAGGACGACCTCGAACTGTTCCTGAACAACGAGACCTGCGGCGGCACCATCTACCTGGACGTGCCCGTCGAAGCCGTCCGCGACCTCATCCAAGACCATGGTGGCGAACACGACGATCAGGACAACGGACTCCCGGACGCCCGTTTCCAGATCAACGCCCGAGGCGACGACGGCCAGTGGGCGGTCACCGTCGAGGGCGAGCAGGCCGGAAGGATTTTCCTGGCGGGCGAAACCTGGTACGCCCAGGCCAACGGCGCGAACACGCCCATCGAATGTGACGGAGCCGAGGCCGCGGCCATGTACCTGGTCGAGCTGGCCGACGTGGCCGCCGGTCGGGTGACGACCGCCGAGCAGGACTTGCGCGCGGAGCTCGCCGACCACGGCATCACCCCGCACCGCGACGAGGACACCCTCATCGGCGGGCACCGCAACAGCTGGCTGATCATCGGCCCCCACGACGGCGAGTTCCCCAACATGGAGGAGCAGCCCTACATCCTGGCGCACCTGCACAACCCCGCTGACTCGGACGAGGTGACCGTCGACCGGCCAATCCGGCCCGCCGACGAGTGGATGACCGTCGTCGGCCCCGGCAACCCGTCCGAGTGGCGCGAAGTCATGGGGACCTGCTTCCCGGCTACGGCCACCGCAAGCCTGGCCGCCTACATCGCCGACTGGCGCCGCGACCCCCGGGCGATCTCGGAGAAGGCCCTGACCGAGGCCCGTACCGGTTCGGCGGAGATCCTCAACGCCCCGGAAACCCCCTCTGCCTGACCCTGAGCCAGCCCGGGCGGCCACTCACCGCCCGGGCCCGCGCCGACCATGGCGCGCACCCTCAACCGGCCCGGTCGGCAGGGCGGGAATCCCCGCCGACCGGGCCCCACACCGAAACACCTCAATCCCAGGAGCCCCACATGTTCACCGAACGCCTCCACCGCATCACCGCCGCTGGCACGGGCCGCGGGTACACCCGTATCCGCCTCGCCGACGGCCCCATGATCTACATCAAGGCCCGGCCCCACTCCACCGAGCTGGACGAGGTCTACCTCGCCCCCGGCCTCACCGCCCCCGGCACCGACGACTGGGAGGCGGAGGACGACGAACTCGTGCTGACCGGCGAGAGCGCCAGCGGCACCCTCTACATGGACGTCCCGGCCGAGGCGGTCGGCGAACTCATCACGGAGCACGGCGGCGAGCACGCGATCCAGGACGCCGACTTCCCGCCGGTCGGCTACCAGATTCACCCCGCCAAGGACGGCCGCTACCCGGTCCGCCGCGGCACCCAGCGCCTGGGATACATGGCCTGCCGCGCACGCGTCTGGCAGGTGATCCCCCTCGGCGGGACCATGTGGTCCGGAGCCTTCGCCACTTCGGAAGAAGCCGCGGACCATCTCCTCAAGCGGGCCGAAGCCGCCGACAAGCACAGCGCCCAGCGGGCGGAGTGGGTCCTGCGCGGCGCCCTCGCCGAGTGCGGCTTGCCTCTGACCCGCGGGTCGCAGGCCGTGATCGGCCAGGGACCCACCAGCTGGGTGCAGATCGACGTTCTCCACCGCTCGCCGTACGTGACGGGCGACGAGCCGTACGTCCTGGTCTACCTGCGTCGCCAGGACGACGAGGAGGAGATGACCCTCGACCGCGTGGTCACGGACGCCGACGAATGGGTGGTTCTCCTCGGCAGCGGCGACGACACCCAGCTGCCGGGCGCCACCTTCACCGCCGCGGACACCGCCGCACTGTCCGCGTACGTCGTCGACTGGCACCGCGACCCCGAGGCGAGCTGGACCGCGGCCCTTGCCGCGGACCACGCCCGCAGGCTCACCGCCCTCAACACCGCCGCCACCCGCTACTGACCCCGAGACCCGGGCGGGACGCGACGGCGCCCGCCCGGGCCCGCCGCGCCCCGCCCGGGCCGCGGCCTCCACACCGGTCCGGCCAGCGGGGCGGGAATCCCGCCGCCCGGACCCGACACCGAACACCTCAACCCCAGGAGCAAAACATGCCCAAGCCCCTTCCTCCGTGCGCTTCCAGCTGCACCGCCGCGCAACTCGCGCTCTTCGCTCCGCCGGCCGCCACGCCGGCCGCGCCCGCGGCCGAGTTCGACTGGGACCGTCAGCACGTCGTGGTGATCGGCGACTCCGGCGGGAAGGACTCCGGGGCGACCGTGCACACCGTGTGCCGGGCGGCCGAGGAGGCCGGACAGCTGCACAAGGTGCGGGTGCTGCACTGTGACCTCGGCAGCACGCCGGGCGGCCACAGCATCGAGTGGCCGGGCGCGGCCGACGTCGCCCGCCGCCGTGCCGCCGCATACGGAGTGCCCTTCGCAGTCCGCCGCAGCACCAGGTGGCCGTCACTGTGGGAGCGGATCCTTTCCCACGGCCGCTGGCCCGGTCATTTCGCTCGCTTCTGCACGAGCGACACGAAGACCGCCGTCGGGCGCGTCTACATCGACGAACTCGCCGCAGAGCTGCGGCTCGGCGAGCCGATCCGGGCCGGATACGCCATGGGGATGCGCGCGGAGGAGTCCAAGGCCCGCGCCCAGAAGCCGGTCATCGAGCGCCACCGTATGAGCGGCAAGGGCACGCTGCGGATCGTCACGACGTGGCTGCCGATTCAACAGCTCACCACCGCGGAGGTGTGGCAGCTCCACGAGGAGCACGGCATCGAGCGGCACGAGGCCTACGACCGGGGAATGCGGCGTCTGAGCTGCCGGGCCTGCCCGTTGGCGAAGACCGAAGACCTGGTCCGTTCCGCCCAGCTCAACCCTGAGCTCTTCGCCGAGTACGCCGAGGCCGAGGTACAGATGGGCGACCAGTTCAAGAAGAGCATCTCGCTGCGGGAGATCATCGAGCGCGCGCGGAGCTGACCGAAGACAGCAAGAGGCCCGGCGGGGCGCAAAAGCGTGGGAATCCCGCCGGGCCGACGGTCTGGCCACCGAGGGCCCTCAACAAGCCCATGAACCAGACCAGGCATCATTATCCACCGACCCGAGACCACCAGGAGCACACTCCCGTGAAGAGCATCGGCGGTCGCCAGTGGGCGACCCGCGAGGACTTGATCGCGCACAGCGGTTTCAGCCGCGCCACCCTGGCGAACCTGTGGGCTGCGCGCGAGACCAACGGCCACCCCGCGCCCCTCACCGTCGATGGCGTCGTGCAGTGGGGTGTCATGCACTGGGACCTGGCAGTGTGGACCGACTGGTTCGAGCAGCATCGCCGCCAGGAGCGCGCGGCCCCGGACGTCGAGAGCCGGGTCGACCGCACGGGTGACCCGGACGAGGAACTCGCGCCGGCGGCGCAGGCGCGGTTGCTGGGAGTCGACCCGAGCCGGATCACGCAGTACGACAAGAAGCCGCCGCCCGGCTGGCCCGCCGGGCGCGTCGAGGAGCTCCCGACCCGCGTCCGCCGGTGGCGCACCCGGCGCCAGCTGTGGGATTTCGTGGACGCCAACCCGTCCTTCGGAACAACCGGTGGACGGCCCGCTGGACCAGCCACCGCGAAGAAGCCGGACCCCCGTGTCCAGTACGCCGTCGCGGCGCTCGCAGCCGATCCCGGCAAGAAGGCGGGCGAGCTCGCCGCCGAGCTCGCCCGCGAACACGGCCAGTCGATTACCACCTGGAAGAGCATCGTCACCGAGGCCCGGAAACGACTCCAGTAGCCAGCCGCAGAGAAGGGCCAGTGCACCCCGGACAGGGATGCACTGGCCCTTTTTCGTGGCACCCGGACGATGCAGTGGCGGCGGAGATTCCGGCGGCGCGCTACAGGCGCGCGGGGCTCCGCCCCACACCCCGGCCCTCTCTCGGAGGGGGTGGAGGACGCGAGCGAAGCCGCGGTGAGCGGGTGGAGAAGGTGGGGTGGGGGTCGGGGGATTCCCTCCTCGCCCGGGCCCCACAGGTGATCACAGCCCGCGCCGGGCCACCAGGCCAAGCCGCCTGCGGCGGTCGCGCGAGCGCGAGCCTGGCCCCCCGACACGGCCTGCAATCAGGCTTCGCCTGCCCGACCGAGGAGGGAACCCCCCGACCCGGCCCGCCTTTTGGCGAGCCGCCCCAGGTGCTGAAACCAACCTGACAGGCCCTCAGAAAAGACTCTTGACCTGCGGTTTTATGGTTGACCCACACCTAGAAACTTGAGAGTATTAGACATGTCGGAAGGGGGGCGGGAATCCCCCAACCGGCACCGGGCCCCGGCCCACCACACCGACCACCTCAACGGACGGAACCCCATGGGTGACACCCGAGTTTCCGGCGTGCCCGCCAGCGGGCTGCTGAACCTGCTCCACCCCGTGCCGCACCCTCACCCTGCCGACCCGGAAGACGTTCAGCAGGACGCCGAGGACGCCGCCGCTCTCGCCGCGGCCGCCGGACACCCCGCTCTCGTCGAGTGCCAGACGACCGCCCAGATCCTGGCCGAGTACGCCCACCTGAACCCCGGACGCCAGCCCGAGCACTGGAAAGACGAAGCACACGCCCGCGTCACCGAATGCGCGTACGCCATCGTCGAAGACGACGAAGAGAAGATCGCCCACCTCACCCGCGAAGCCCGGGGCGAGCGCGCCGCCGTAGCCTGCGGCCGCCTGGAGAGCCGCGGCCACCGCGTCACCACCGAGGACCTCGCCGCTCTGGACGACGAGACCCGCCAACTCCTGGAGTGGTACGCCCGCCCCTTCCCGATCGAGTGGCTTTTCGAGCCGGAGCGCGACGCGTTCGGCCGCATCATTCGCAAGCGCGTCGTCGTACTTTTCCACGGCCCCGGCGGTCTCTCGGTCGGCCTGCGCGACATCCTCAACGCCGACGTCGACATCATCGGCATCGACCTGGACGGCGGTGCCGTCGCCACCGCCACCGCCGCCGGATTCCGAGTCATCCACGCCGACGTCACCGACCTCACCCCGGAGAACCCCGCCTGCCAGTGGGTCAGCGGAATCGCACTGACCCCGCCGTGCCAGGCGTTCACCCCCAGCGGTCTGGGCAAGGGCCGGTACGCAGGATCCATCAACCTGATTCTGTCCGTCATCTACGAAGCCACCGCGGCCGCCGGATTCCTCCCCTGGGACGGAGCAGCCAGCGGATTTGCGCCCCGCTCGGGGATGACGTGGGACGAGGTCCGCGAACCCCTGGCGGAACTGGAGGACCCGCGCGCCGGGCTCATGAGCGAGGTCATCATCTGGCCGCTGGGGATGCTCGCCCGATGGAACACGATCCTGGAATGGGTCGCGGTCGAGCAGTCCTCCGCGCTGCCCGCGCAGATCGAGGAAGCCCTCTTCGAGCAGCTGACCGACGCGGGCTGGCACACCACCGAGTCGTGGACGCTTGACGCAGTCGACTACGGCGCGGCCAGCCACCGCAAGCGCCGCTTCATGGCCGCCTACCGAGGCGAAGCCAAGCCCTTCGTCGACCTCACCCCCCAGATCCCCTTCCCCGTCACGACGTTCGCCGAGGTAGTCGGGTGGCCCACCGGCCGCACGATCCTCACCCGCGGCAACCGCCCGCTCGACCCGGCAACCGGCCGCGCCAAGGGCGGCGGAAGCCGCTCCGCCGACCGTCCGTCGACCTGCGTTACCGCGACGATCTACGGCTGGACCGACTCCGAGACCGGCGAACGCATCACCCAGAGCGACATCGCGCGCCTCGTCGGATTCCCCGGGGACTTTCCGTGGCGCCACGTCGGCCGCGGCCGAGGAGTTCGCAACATGGCGCAGCAGGCCGCTGACGCCGTCTGCCCGATGGTCTCCGCAGCGTTCTTCGCCCGGATCCTCGGAATCCTGGACTGGGAAGAGAAGGTCCGCTCCTACGTCCACCGGATCTACTCGGTACCCGCCATCCCGGCAGCGAGGATCGAGCAGATGCTCCTCTTCGCCGAAGAAGGAGACCGGGCCGCTCAGGCGGCGTAGAAGCTCCAGTGCCACCCCTGTGGGCCACTGAGTAGTCGGTGGCGCGCAGGGGCCTTTTGCGTGTCCGGGTTTGGTTCGCCGTGACGGTCCTGTGCCGAGCCGGAGTGTCCACTGCAAAGTAAAGAGGGGCCCCGCGAAGCGGAGCCCCTCATTGCGTCTTCGTGCGCTCAGCCGGACTGGTCACCGGCAGCCATCGGTACGGCGGACCCGGTCGCGCTCTGCGCCGGTACCGCAGTCGCCGGCGAGGGTGCATCAGGAGCAGCATCGGTCGTCTTCTTGGCGACAACCTTCCGGCTCCGGGGACGGCCCTTGGGACGCTTGAGCGGCTCTTCGATGCCGATCTCCGCCAGTTCGTCCGACGACCAGCCCGCCACCTCTGCGTCGACGTAGGCCTTGCCGTAAGGCTCGTCGAGCGCGGCCAGCCGCTGAAGCAGCTCCGCGCGCTCATCCTGAATCTTGGCCAGCGGCGTGATGGCCGCGGCGCGAAGGGCCTGGAGCTTTTCCATGCGCTGAAGGATCTCGTGTGCAGACATGCGAGCATCGTACGTCGCCAGGTCGCGGTTCGTGCGGCAAAAGGCCCGTCAACCTGCACCGTTGGCACGGGTTTTGAGCCCGCATCAAACCGAAATCGGTACTTGGAGAGCCCACCCTAGAAACCGGTAGCAAGGTAGTTGTTTCTGATATCAGAAACGGCCCCACCGGCTGGAGGTCCACTAGGGTGGACAGCCGGTGATCATTTGGTCCGAGCACGGACCGGGCAAGGCCGGGAGGGCTTCATGGCAGAGCCATCAGCGGGGGAGAACCGGCGCCCCGCGGTGCGGCGGCGTGAGCGGGAGGCTGGCGGCCGACGCTCCAATCGGTTCCTCGTCTCGTACAACGACGACGAACAGAACCTCATCCGAGCGGCTGCTGAAATTGACCGTGAGGCGATCGCTTCGTGGGTCGCGCGCGCCGCGCTGGCTGTGGCCGAGGAGAGCGTCGTGCCGGTGGCCGTCGACGCCAAGGCCGTGGTGCGAGAGCTGATGGAGACGCGGCGGCAGCTGAAGCGGGTCGGCGTCAACCACAACCAGATCGCGAAGGTCAAGAACTCCGAAGGCGAGGTTCCCGACGCACAGTTCGACGCGGTCTATGCGGCGCTGCTCAAGGCCATCCACAACATCGACCAGGCGACCCTTCAGCTGATGCGGGAACGACGGGAGCGCGGGTGATTCCGGAGAAGCTCGACGAGGGCAGCGACACCTACGGTCTGCTCGCCTACCTGTACGGTCCCGGCCGGCGGGACGAACACGTGGATCCTCACCTGGTGGCCGCGTGGGACCCGCACGTCGAAGACCCGGCGCGCTCCGAGAGCTTCACGTTGTCGGACCTTGCGCTGCTCCTGGACGCACCCGTTTTCGCGACGAAGGGGAAGAAGCCGCCGCAGCACGTCTACCACGTGGCGGTCCGCAACGCGCCCGAGGACCGCATCCTCTCGGACGAGGAGTGGGCGGAGGTGGCGATCGAGATGATGCACGCTGCCGGTATCGCGGAGCACGGCGACGACGAAGGCTGTCGATGGGTGGCGGTACGCCACGCTGAGGATCACATCCACCTCCTTGCCACGAAGATTCGCGAGGACGGGAGGCAGGCCGACCTGACCCAGGACATCGTGAAGTTGCAGGCTGCGGCCCGCATCTTCGAGGAGCGCTTGGGACTGCGCCGACTGAAGACCGGCGACAAGACGGCGGCGCAGTGGCGGAAGGCCGGTGAGCTGGAGAAGGCGAAGCGCCGCGGGCTGAGCGAGGCGCCCCGGGTCACGCTCCAGCGCACGGTGCGGGAGGTGGCAGCGGAGGCTACGAGCGACGCCGACTTCTTCGAGCGACTGGCGGCGGCCGGACTGCGGGTGAAGCAGCGGATCGCGCCGGACGGGAACCTGACCGGCTACTCGGTGGCCATGCCCGGGGACCGTAATCCGCAGCAGGAACCGATCTGGTTTCCCGGCACCCGACTCGCGCCCGACCTGTCCTTGCCACGGGTGCGCGAGCGGTGGAGTTCACCGGTCCCGGCTCAGCGACTTGCGCCGGCGGAGATGTGGCGGGTGGCCGAGGGCAAGGTCCGCGAGGCCGCCGACCAGCTCGGTGCCCAGGGACTGCGGCAGGGTGCGGGTGACGTGGCCGCGCTCGGTGACCTGATTGTGGTCGCAGCCATCGTCTCCCCCCGGCTGGTGCGCACGCAGATGAGGAAGGCGGCATCCGAATTCGAGCGGGCATCACGAGCTCCGGGTGACCGTGCGCTGGAGGGGCAGGCCCGCGCGCTGTACCGGGCGTCGGCTCAGGTTCTCTCGCAGTCGGCGGCCGCGGTCGGCCGCAGCAGCACGGTGGCAGCCCTCGGTTTTCTTCTGGCTCTTGTGCAGGCTGTGGAGGCTTCTCGGCGGTGGCATCAGGCGCAGGAGCACCGGGCCCAGGCGGAAGCATCCGGACGGGCTGGTCGTCTGCTGCGGGAGGCGGTCGAGGTCACCGCCGGCGCGAACGCGGCACGCGAGTACCGGCCCCGCCCTAAGCGTGCTGCCGCCCGCCCGGGTGCGGGCCAGCGCAAGGCGGCCGCGCCAAGTGAGCGGCTGATGGCGGGAGTGGTGCAGGAAGCCGTTCCCGAGTATGCCCGCATCATCCTGACGGACTCGGCGTGGCCTGCCCTGCGCGCGCGGCTGCTGGATGTTGAGAAGGCGGGTGAAGATCCCGTTGACGTGCTGGCAACGGTTGCGGCCCGCCGGGAGTTGACATCAGCGGAGTCGGCCGCCGAGGTGCTTACATGGCGCCTGTACGGCTGGCGGAAGGAGCGTGAGACGGCGGAGACGTCCGGTGCCAGTCCGTCGTCGACAGCCGGGGGCGGCAAGGGGAGGAGCGCCGCACCGGTGCGCAAGGCAGCGGCGGCGTCACGGCGCAGGCCGCCCGGTGACGAGCAGCGCAAGGGTCCGAAGCGGACCCGCTAACGAGGGGAGTTCAGCCAGATGTCGACACCAGTACCACAGGGGGAGCCGTTCGCCGAGTCTGCGGGCGAAGCGGTCGAGACGGCCGTCATGTCGGTGCGTCTGGTCATGGCCATTGCTGATGCCGTCCGCCGTCATCAGCAGCGGCTGAAGAAGGGCGAGGAGGAGGAGCTGCCGCCCGCGGAGCAGGCGGTCCAGGACGCGAAGGAGGAGCTGAAGGACCTGCTGCCCGCAGACATTTCCGCGGCCATGCTCAAGGGGGCGGACTGGCCGCAGCTCGCGCAGCAGATGATGGCGCTCAAGAAGGCCGGAGTCGACTTGGAGCAGCTGCTGCCGCGCGTCGGTGAGATTGCGGTGAGCGTGCGGGACCAGGTCCTTGCGAACGAGGAAAGGGTCGCGGCTGAGGGCACCGGGCAGTGGGAGAAGATGCTGCGCGATTTGCTTCCGGCGGGGCCGGTCCGGGAGGCGATGCTGTCCTCCCCGGCGTGGCCGGAGATGGCGGTGACGCTGAGCCAGCTTGACGCGAAGCGAGTGAACGTGCGGCAGATTCTTGTCGCCGCTCACGACGAAGGTCTTGGTGTGGACCAGGCGATGGCCAAGGTCTTCGCCGCGGGTGAGGCGTCGGCCACGAGCCGTGACGCGATGCTGTCGTGGGGGCCGATGACGGAGGGGCTCGACCTCCCGAAGGATCTCGACCTTTCCGACCGGGATCGAGCGCTTCGCCAGGTGGCGATCTCCTCTCAGGAGAACCAGCGGTTCGCCCGCATGGTGCGCGAGGCGATGCCCGGCCGGGAGCGCGATGCCGACCTCATGGTTGCGGCGCGGCAGTGGCCGGTGGTGGCCGCTCGGATGGCCAAGATGGAGAGCGAGAGACAGCCGGTCAAGGAGCACCTGGCCGGGTTGATGAAGGACACCTCGTGGGAGAAGGGGCAGGGTTCTTTGGGTACGCGGCTGTTGCAGGCGACCAGTGATGCGCTGCGCCGTCCCCCCGGTACCGCCGGCACCGGTGCGCGACCGCGGGTCAGCACGACGGCGGCGCGGTCGCAGTCGTCGACGGTGGGCCCTACTAAGGCGCAGGCGCCCAAGGGTGCGGCGCCTGCCGAGCCGGGGGTAGCTGCGCACCGGGAAGCCGGTCCGGCAAAGCAGGGCCGGACCCGCTAGAGGGCGGCAGAACACGAGCGTGCCGCAGACCTTTTGGTCTGCGGCACGCGTCGTTTTCGGGGCCTGTCCTCGGCTAGTTGGCCAACATGCTTGGCGAGCAGTCGAAGGAGAGCACGGCGTGCTTCTCGGGAACCCCGTGGTTCTCCACGACCATCCGACGGGCCAGCCCGAACAGGACCGAGCGGGTGTCGTGTGGAGAGGGCAGGCTCTCGCCCCAGATGCTGTGGTGGTGGTCCCCTTTGCGGCTTCGCCACCACACGCTCAGCGTCCAGAAGTGCGGGGCGTTGGTGAGGGCGTCGGGGGCCAGCTCGAACCAGGTTGTGACGTAACCGTCGGGAGCCAGCTTCAGCTTCTTCTCCATGATCCGCTGTGCCCCTTGGTACAGGTTCGGGCGACTGTCGCCGAGACCGGCCAGCACTACGTCGGAGAAGGTCTCGTAGCGCAGCGCATCGCTGCGGTCGTGCCGCAGGACGGTCATGCTCCGGAAGTACCGGTCCATCGGTGTTGCCTTTCGGTCGCGCCGGATTGCGCCCCCGGAGCCGGTCAGGGGCGGGTGGCGCCGAAGTAGTCCGACTCGGGCATTGCGGAGGTGAGGGGCTGGAGTTCGACGTTCCTGCCTGTGCGCGGTGCGTGCAGGACGTTGCCGTCGCCCGCGTACATCGCTACGTGGTAGATGGAGCCGGATCCGCCCTTGCTCCAGAAGAGCAGGTCGCCGGGCTTGAGCTCGCTTCGGGAGACTGCTCGGCCGGAGGTTGCGCCGTACTGCTCGGACGCTACGCGGGGCAGGTGCGTGGTCGGCCAGTAGGCGTACTGGACCAATGACGAGCAGTCGAATCCGACGGTGCTGGAGGCGCTGCACTGCCCGTTCAGGTACCCGTTGAGGCCGTCGCAGAATCCTGTCGAGGGGCCCGCGGGAGTGCCGCCGCCCCAGGAGTACGGGGTGCCCATCCGGGCCGCTGCGCGGCGCACGGCGTCCGGACCGGAGCCGTTGCCGGAGACCTCCAGGAGACCGCCGCCCTGGAACTTGGGGATGTCGGCCATGATGGCCTTCACGTAGCCGTAGGTCTCTCCCTCGGCCTGGCCGGGGCGGCGGGCGAACCAGATCGGCGGGACTCCGCGGAATCTCTCGACCGCGCCCCAGCCCGCGTTGTATCCGGCGAGGGCGAGGGCGCGCGGGTCACCGCCGAAGCCGGAGCTTTTCGCGTCGCCGAGCAGGGAGCACATGTAGCGGCCCTGCGACATGACGGCATCGCCTATGTCCCACGGCGAGTTTCTCCCGTTGCCGTCGTCGTCCCTGCCGTAGGTCGCCCACGTGCCGTCGACGAACTGCGCGGGCCCCTTCGCGCCGGCGTCGGAGGTGGCCTCGTCGTGGGTGTTCTTGAACTTGGACTCGTTCCACAGCTGGGATGCCAGCAGCGCGGGGGTGAGTTCCCGGTGGTCCTTGCACGCCGCGGAGGCCTTGAACAGCCATGGCCTGTACTCGGAGGGGACACCCCTGAGACCGCCGCCGCCATCTCCTATCTCGTTCGCGTGGGCGTCGCTGTCGATGACCACCATCACGATCAGCCCGACGCACGCGAGCATCAGGCCGCACACCCCCAGGACGATCCCAACCAGCCACTTCATGTCATTCCCCCCGTGCTTGTGCGCCGCGCTGTCCTGCCTGTGGTGCGGGCTTGCCGAAATAGATCATGGGCCGTGCAGTGTGCCTGCCTTCGGTGAGTGGACGTCAGGAGCCGCGTGGAGAGCCGTGCGTGCGGGTCCGGCACCGCGCCGGGTCGGGGCCCGGGCGGGCGCCGGACCTGGGGCGAGTGCTTGATCGTGGCAGACCTCACGTAGGGTCAGGGAACGTCTTGCGCGCGGTGAGTTCGCACAGCGAAATGCCGCCCGCTTCATTTCGCGTGGCGAAATGGAGCGGCGTCCGCGTGCGGGCATTGGCGACTCGGGGGTGTGGCTGATGGCTTTTGGGCTCTGTGCGGTGGGTACTGCCGGACCGGATTCCGGCAAGGTCGGGTTCCTCAATCCGGATGATGTTTTCGGCGTCCGGTGTTCGTGCCCGCACGCCTTTGTTTCGCAACCCACGTGACCTGACCTCCGGCGACCGGGAAAAACACTGCTCGGGTTTGTCACGGGTGCACGCTAGCCTCAGTACCCCATGGGCTCAGATCCCGTGGTGGAAACGCATGAACGCAGGGGGGAGTTGCGGTGTGATTACTCATCCAGAGACACCAACCCCGGTGACACGTACGCCGGTTGTACTTAAATACGCGCTGATTCCGGTTCACGGATACGGCATTGCGGTGGCTACCGTCGCGCGGATGCTCGACGGTGACGCCGCCGCCGGTGAGCGCGCCCGGGTCCTGGGTCCCGCCGAGGCGATTCCGTACGGAGCCCAGCCGGTACTGCTGGCCGAGACGACCGTGTACGGCATCAAGCGCGTGGAGGACCTCCTCCAGCGCTGGGGCTCGCTGCCGAAGCCGTGGCTGGTGCTGATTTCTGACGCACCAGCCCGCCCGGTGCCGGATGCCCGGTACCTGGTGCGCGCGCTGGAGGGGCGCTTGGCAGGGGTGGCCCGGGTGCCGTACCTGCCCGTGCTCCGGGCCGTTAGAGATCCAGACGAGGCCCTGGAGTACAAGGACGTTCAGGCCGCAGCCCACGGGCTGCGGCGCAAGATCGAAGGGGACAGACGATGAGCACGACGGTGCAGCTCTTCACGCTCGCGGCGGACGGCGGCCTCATTCCGGGCTCGACGCCGACGAAGATTCCGGGGCTGGACGGCCCCGTCACCAAGATTTTCGGGTACGCCCTGTGGCTGCTGATTCTCGCCGGGGTCGGCGGAACGGGTTACGGCGTCTACAAGCTCGCGGTTTCGGACAAGTCGAGGAACGGGGGCGGGAGCGAACCCTTCAAGTGGATGGGGGGAGGGGTCGCCACCATCCTTCTGGCCGGGTCGCTGATCACGATCCTCAACGGGATTGCGACGGGCTGACATGTCGCGAACCAGGGGGACGTGGAACACGAAGGGGACGTGGGCCGCGGGGGTTCTGCTGGCCGTCGTCATTCTGCTGACGGGCTACGCGGCACTCGTGGGTGACGGGGACGAGGCACAGACTCCGGCCAAGGGCGGTGGCGCCAGCCCGAGCGTGAGCGGGGCGGCCAGCCCCGAGGCGACGTACGCGCCGCCGCAGGACTGGACCGAGCCGCAGCGGTGGACGGCGTTGCCGCGGGGGCAGCGTACGGACGACCGCGGCAGCCAGGTCGGGTTCCCGCACACGGCCGAGGGTGCGGTCGCCATGACGGCCGCTGGCAACACCACCCGCGTCGAGGGCGACCACTCCACCGTCGACGAGCAGGTGCGCATCTACAACTCGTACCTCGGCAAGGGTGACCAGTCCGCGCAGGCGGCCGAGCAGATCAAGCTCAATGCGCAGGCGAGCGACAAGACGCTGGCCCAGGAGGCGGGCGTCCCGGCGGGGCAGCCGCTGCCGTCGGGCGCCTACGTGCGTACTCACGTTGTCGGCTACAAGGTCATCAAGAAGTCGGCCGACGAGGTCACGGTGTGGCTGCTGGCCCGCGTGGTCCAGAAGGCCGGTGAGACGGCCGAGGAGAAGGGTTCTTACACCCGCACCCTGGCCGGCGCGCAGTGGCAGGACGGCGACTGGAAGCTGACCGCGGCCGCCACCATCCGGGCCCAGCAGGACACCGTGGGCCAGAGCGAGCCCGCGATGGTGGCCCCGGGTGACGACGCGTTCAACGACGCGGGTTGGACGGCCATTCGGGAGGCGTCGTGAAGCACCGGTTGGTTGCCCTGCTGTTGACCCTGATCGTGGCCCTCGGGGTCACGGTGACGGCGCCGCAGCCTGCGCGCGCGGACGGGCCCATAGGCAACGGCGTCGAAGTGGCGTGCATGGTGGGAGCCGGTACCAGCCCGATCCTCGGGGTCATCATCGCCATCGCGGGCAAGGGCGGATCCCTGTGCGACAAGATCGGCGACGCGGCAGAGAAGAAGATCAAAGAGGAGTGGAAGAAGGTCTGGGACTCGGTTCTCGGGGATGTGATCAAGTCCGCCGCTGACGGCGTGAAGCTGATCATCAAGAAGGTGCTGACCGTCGCCTTGATGGGGCCATCGGTCGATCTGGCCGCGACCAAACTGTGGGGGCCAGACGCCACGTTGTCCGGGATGCTGATGTGGCTGGGCCTACTGATCGCGGTGGCCGGAGTCATGTGGCAGATGGGCAAGATGGCCGTGACCGGGCAGGTCAAGCACCTGGGGCGCGCCATGGTGGGCTGGGTGGAGAACCTGGTGCTGACGGCCGTTGGTGTGAGCCTGTTCGCGCTGTTGCTGGTCGCCTCGGACGCGCTGACCGCAGGTCTGGTCAACGCGACGTTCGACAACGACGCCGCGGCGTACGAGCGGATTGTCGCGGTGATGATGCCCGCCGGGATCAGTAACCCGATCCTGGTGCTCGGCGTGGTGCAGGTCATCCTGATCGTGGGCGGCATCCAGCTGGTCATGGTGTTCCTGCGGCAGAGCGCGATCCCCCTCATCTGCCTGCTGCTGCCCGTGGCTGCCGCAGGCCGGACGGGCGGCGACTCCACCCGGCAGTGGGCTCCGAAGCTCATCACCTCAGGTCTGGTCATCGTGGCCTACAAGCCGATCCTGGCGGTCATCGTGTGCACGGGCTTCGCGGAGTTCGGACACAGCCAGACCCTGGCGGAATGGCTGCGCGGCTGCGCCACCCTCGTCCTCGGCGTTCTTGCGCCCGGGCCGTTGACCAAGCTGTTCGCCCCGTTCGGCGAGACGGTCGGCGGCGGCATGGCCGTCGGCGGGGCCAGCGGCGCCCTCGGCGCGGCGGCGGGCTACATCGGCGGCAAGGGAGACAAGGGCGACAGCGGCGGCGGAGGCGACGGACCGGCCAGCGCCGTGCAGCACGCCCAGATGGTCGAGCAGAGCATGGGCAAGCAGGGCGGCGGCGGCCAGGGCGGCGACGCGCTCGCGCAGGCAGGCCGCAACGAGGCAGCCGCGAAGATCCCCGCCCAGGGGGCGGGCGCCGAAGGTGCGGCGGCAGGTGCCGCAGGGCAGGCAGGCACCGCCGGTGCGGCAGGAACAGCCGGCACGGCAGGTGCGGCGGGCGGCGCGGCTGCGGCGGGCGGCGCGGCTGCGGCCGCGGGTCCGGTCGGCATCGGTATCGCCGTTCTGGATGGCGTCAACAACGCCATCCAGGGAGCGGCTGGAGAAGTCGGTGGGGGCAAGCAGTGAGCACAGCACACGAAGTGCCCAAGACCCTGATGGTCTCGGGCTTCCGGGTCCGCCGGTCCTTCGGGCTCGGCGGGCTTTCCAAGGGGGCGACCATCGCCGCCGCCATGGTCCTGCTGGCAGACGGACTGATCGCCACTCAGGCGCCGGTCACGCTGCTGGTCAGCTTGCCGGTCACGCTGCTCGCCCTCGGGCTGGCCGCCGCGCGCCGACACGGCATGTCCGCGCTGGCCTACTACTGGGCGAAGATGTCCTGGCGCCGGGCTGCAAGGGTCGAGGCCAACTCCTACCGGCGCCAGCTGCTGGAGTATCCGTACGCGTTGGACATGCCCGGGGTGGGCGCCTCTGCCACGCTGGTGAAGGCGCACGATCCGACCACGGGCAAGCCCGTCGGTGTCGTCCACGACCGCGCCACCGGATACATGACCATCAGCACGCTGCTCGCCCCCGGTGGGAGCCTGATGGCCCCCACCGGGTCGGTGCAGAGCTCCCTGCGCACCTGGTCCTCCGTACTGGAGGCCATGAGTACCGACGAGCAGGTCAAGGGCGCCAGCGTCACCATCCAGATCACCCCCGGCGCCGGCGAAGCCCTCGGGGATGACGTGGCGGCCCGTCAGGACCCCGGCGCCCCCAAGCTCGCGAAGCAGATCGTCGCCGAGCTCGTGCGCACCACCCCGCACGCCACCGCCTCGGTGGCGCCGTGGATGTCGGTCACGGTGGACCCCAGCGCCACCGTGAACCCCCCGACCGACCTTGCCGAACAGGTGGGGGAGGCGATCAAGGTGGTCGACTCGCTCGACTTGTCCGGCACCGGTACGGACATCGAGCGGCGGGCCACCGACATCGACGTGCGTCGTCTGGTGCGCAGCGCCTACGACCCGGCGGTGTTCAACGCGCGCGACGCGGACTTCGAGGAATTGTCGTGGTCGGAGTGCGGGCCGCAGGCGGCCGACGACAACTGGGAGGAGTACGCGCACGACGGGGGAGTCTCCGTCTCGTGGGTGCTGCGCGAGATGCCGCGCCGCCCCATCGCGTACAGCGTGCTGCTGCCGCTGCTGGCGCCGGGACGGTTCCAGCGCCGGATCACCATCGCCTACCGGGTGCTCGACCCGCACGAGGGCGAGGCGGTACTGGAGCGGGAGATCAGCCACGCCTACCAGCGCGAGCAGGCGACTGCCGAGGTCAAGGGCCGGGCGAAGTGGAGCCAGCGCGCCGACTCCCGCCGGGCGGAGGAAGCCGCCGCCCAGGTGGCCGGCGGCGCCCAGGTCGTCGACTGGACCTTGATGGTGACGGTCACCGCGAGGAACACCGCCGACCTTCCCGCCGCGCGCCAGGAGCTGGAGCGCGCGGTGAAGGCCACGAGGGGAATCCGGATGAGGCCCGCTTACGGAGCGCAGGCCGCGGTCTTCGCGGCCGGGCTGCCGCTGGGCTACAACCCGCTGGTGAAGGGCTGAGGATGGCACGCAAGGCGAAAATGCCGGTGATGACCACGCCCAAGCGGGTGCTCGGTGTGGTCGAGGAGAGCCAGACCCGCGAGGAGCGGCGGGCAGAACGGAAGTTGAAGGCGCGGTACGCGCCGAGGTCCGGTTGGGGCGGCCGCTTCGGCGGCCGCGTGGCCGTCGAGGACGCGGGCACCGTCTACACCGGCCCGAGTACGCAGGTCGGCGGGATCTACCCCTTCCTGCTGGGCTCGGGCCTGCCGCCGCGCGGTGTTCCGGTCGGACGGGACGTGCTCACCGGGGAACTGGTCTGCATCGACCCGTCCGGCTGGACCGGCAAGCTCACGACCAACCCGGGTGTGTGGGTGATGAGTCAGCCGGGCGCGGGCAAGTCTGCGCTGGTCAAACGGATGTGCCTGGTCTATTCGGCGTACGGCCACATGACGTGTGTGCCGGGCGACGTCAAGGGCGAGTACTCCGACCTGATCAGCGCTCTGGGCGGTTCCGTCGTCCGGATCGGCGACGGCATCGGCCGTATCAACCCGCTGGACTCGGGCCCCCTCAAGGCGCACGTGCAGTCGCTTCCCGTCGACCGCCGCAACGCCCTGCTCGACGTCCTCAACGGGCGGAGGCTGGAGACGCTGGTCGCCCTGCTGTCCACCAAGCACGGGCTGGGCCGCACCCCCGACGAGATCGAACGCAGCGCACTGGACACGGCCGTCCACGTTGCCTCGGACGGCCAGAAGCAGGGTGTCGACCCGATCGTCTCCGACGTCGTGCAGGTCCTGCGCGCCGCTCCGGAGGAGCTGCGGACCAAGTTGGCGGCCGAAGGCGAGCGGTACCAGGACCTGACGCGGTCGGTGATCGCCGGACTGGACAATCTGATCGGCGGGCCGCTGAAGGGGCTCTTCGACGGCCAGACCACGACCCCCTTGGACATCAACGCGCCCGCGGTCAGCGTCGACATCTCCGCGCTGCGCGCCCGGGGCAACGACGTGATCAGCGCGGGCATGATCGCGACCTGGGCCTACACCTACAGCAGCATCGACTCGGCCCGCTCGATCGGCTTGATGGACCGCAAGCTCGTCCTGCCCATGGACGAGATGTGGAGGGCGCTGCGTTCCGGGCCGGGCCTGGTCGACGCGATGGACGCGATCAGCCGCCTCAACCGGACCACGGACGACGTCACCATCTACGTCACCCACTCCCTGCTCGACGTCGAAGCTCTGCCCACCGAGCAGGACCGCGCAAAAGCCAGGGGGCTGATGGACCGGTGCGACACGTGGGTGATCGGCGCCTCCTCCGAGGAGGAGCTGCGGCGCGTCACCGGCAAGCGCACCCTCACGGAACAGGAGCGGATGATGATCGGCTCGTGGTCGTCGGCGACCTCCACCGGCCTGGATATTGACCCCAGCGTCTCCGAGGACGGTACGGGCCGGGCGGTCGAGGAAGAAGGAGCCCGCCACCCGGGCCGCGGCAAGTACATGGTCAAGGTCGGCACGAGGCCGGGCATCGCTGCGTCCATGGAGCTGACCCCGACGGAGAAGGGGCTCTACAGCACCGACACCAACCGGCGCCGGACGACGACGACGGGGACGATCACGGGGGGTGGCAGCCGATGATGACGGAGAACGACCGGGCGTGGGCGGTCGGCGGCAGTCTGTTCGGCGGGGTGGTGCTGCTGTCCGCGTCCACCTACGCAGGGGCCGCGGCCGGCGCGCTCGTCACCGGCGATGACGTGGCGCCCGCCGCGCCGCTGACCGTCTACCGGATGGCGACGGACTGGGCCTCGGTGTGGGAGCACTCGCAGACCGCTTCGGCTGTCGGCGCCGCGCTCTTCGACGTGGTTGTCGTGGCCCTGGTCGTCTGGGGTCTGCGGGTCGCCGTCCGCTGGTTCCGCAACGCCAGCAGCCTGGCCACCTTGCACCAGGTCCGCGAGCTCGCCCCCAAGGCGGCGGCCCGCACCGCGACCCGGCTGCGCGCCTCCCTGAAGGACGTGAAGCCGAAGGAACTGGAGGCCCGGGACCGGGGCGTGCTGCTCGGCGACCACCTGCCGTCCGGTGTCGAGCTGCGCGGGTCGGACGAGGATACCTACGTCGCGATCATGGCGCCGCGCGCGGGCAAGTCCACCTCCCTGGCGGTTCCGGTCGCCGACGAGGCGCCGGGCGCGCTGCTGATGACGTCGAATAAGGCGGACGTCTACGCCGCCACGGTCAAGAGCCGCGGCCAGGTCGGCGAGACGTTCCTCTTCGACACCCAGGGTGTCGCGCAGGCCGAACGGGGCGTATGGGTCGACCTGGTCGCCCAGGCCGAGACGTTGGAGGGCGCCGAGCGGCTGGCCAGCCACTTCGTCAACCAGATCACGAGCGAGCAGGCCGATCCCTTCTGGAGCCAGGCCGCTGGCGACCTCCTCACCGGGCTTTTCCGGGCGGCATGGTGGGAGGGCGCCACCGTCCGGGAGGTCATGCGGTGGCTCGCCGACCCGAAGGAAAAGGCGCCGTTGCGCGTGCTCTACCAGCACGAGCCGGTGCTTGCCGAACAAGTTGACTCTTCAATTAATATTGCCGAGGAGACGCAGTCCGGTATTTACCAGAACGCCCGAACTGCCATGGGTGCGTTGCGAGATGAGAAAGTCCTTGCGTGGGTCACTCCGGACAAGAGCGGTCGGCCGCGCTTCGACCCCGAGACGTTCGCGACCAGCCATGACACCCTCTACCTGCTCAGCAAGAAGGGCGGACCGTCCAGCGCCCTGGTGGCCGCGGTCGCGGACGCCGTTTTCACGGCCGGCACCGAGGCGGGCGAACGCCACGGCGGCCGCCTGCCCGAACCGATGCGCGCCGTTCTCGATGAGGCGGCCAACATTTGCAAGATCGCGGACTTGCCCGACCTCTACTCCCACCTGGGATCCCGCGGCATCACGCCGTTCGTGATCCTCCAGTCCTACCGCCAGGGCGTACGGGCATGGGGCGAGGTCGGCATGGACTCCATGTGGAGCGCAGCCACGAAGAAGCTGATCGGCGTCGGGATCGACGACGCCAAGTTCGCCCAGGACATCTCGACTCTGACCGGCGCGCACTACGTCGAGCGCGGCAGCTACTCGAAGGGCAAGGAGGGCTACTCCCGCAGCTACAGCGAGCAGCGCGAGCAGGTCCTGGACCCGGCCGAGATCCGCGCCATGAGGAAGGGCACCGCGCTGCTGATGTCGACGGGCATGCCCGTCGCGCAGATCGGCCTGCGGCCCTGGTACGCGGAGAAGGCCATGGCGCACATCGGGCCGCAGATGAAGGCGGAGGAGGCGGCGATCACCAAGCGGGCCGTGGCCGCGTACGAGGAGCGGAAGGCCGCGCGCCGTGGCTGACGAGGAAGGCCTGCCCGACTTCGAGGTGCCGGTCGGGCTGTTCCAGGACCTGGAGGACCTCAAGGCGGAGGTCGCCCGTCTGGCCGGGCAGGTCAAGCAACTCACCGGAGGAACCGGCGACGCCGACAGGGGCGAGGCCTCCGAGGGCGAGGCCTCCGAGGGCGAGGAGGAGTCCGCCGGCGGCGAGGCCGAGAACGAGGCCGGGGAGGGTGGCGGCGAGGAAGAGGAGGAAGGGTTCCCGCCCTTCATCCTGCTGCTCGACCCTCCGCAGTACGACGACGAGCTCCGCCTGCTGGTCGAGTGGGTGGAGGGTGTGCTCGTACCCGGCTACCTGGCCGAGCCCAGCGCGGACGCCAGATGGTGCCACCTGTGGTTCGAGCACCCCGTCGCCATCGCCCGCTTGCACGCCGTGTGGTTGGCCTGGCAGGAGCTGACGGACCCAGCCACCTGCGGATACACCGGTCCGAGCGTGTGGCACCGCGACCATCTCGACCCGTGCCTGCGCGAACTGCGGCCTTCGTCCGGCCCGTTCGCGGGCTGCACGAAAGGGGAGCACCAGGTGGACCACCGGCTGCCCAGCATCGTGCCGAGCGCATGGAGCCGACCGGAGGACTGACCGGCCGGCAGCGGCCGCGGCCCCGACGAGGCCGCGGTCGCCATCGGCCCGCCTGCCCGCGGGGTCAGCGCTCCAGGAACGTGCGGCGCCACTGGAGCGGCGACATCGTCAGGGCAGCCTCGGCGAGGGCCTGCGCGGACGCCGTCTTGAGGCTGGCGAGCGAGGTGTCGATCCAGTCCTGGACCTCCGCGTACCCCTGAGACCGGTACTCCACCGCCTGCACCAGGCACTCCAGTTTGTCCGCGTCGTGGGCCACCAGGACTTCGAGGGAGGCACCGCCCTCGTACTCGTCCACGATCCGCTGGACGCCGGACTTGACCGACGGGTGTGCGGCGGAGACCTGGTCGGCGGTCACCGCCGAGTTGCTGGCGGCTTCGATGTAGCGGCGGCCGATGTGCGGGATGTCGCCGATGCGGGACTCCTGCGTGTCGTGGAAGAGACACATCAGCGCGACCTTGCCCGCGTCGGCGCCCTCCATCATGGCCAGCACGGAGCCGACGATCCCGACACGGAAGCTGTGCTCGGCGATCGACTCGGGGTTGTTGTTCCCGGTGAACCACCAGCCGGTGCGCTTCGCGTTCTTCAGCACGCCCATCTCGAAGAGGAACCCGGCCGTACCCTGCGCCGTCTCGTCTGCCATGGTGACCTCCGGTTGCCGATCATCAGTTCTGGTGCAAAACGTAGTGGACCTCCCCGAGTTCCCGTCTGGATCTCGGAGAGATCCCGCCCTCGTCCGAGAGCCTGTCCAGCCGTCCGGCGAGCGACGCGGACAGAGCGGGAAGAGCTTGCGGGAGCCAGGGGTGGACGTGCAGCAGCGCCCACAGCGAGTGGGTGTAGAGGTCGACGTAGCCGGGGGCGAAGTGCATCCCCTCGGCGAGGGCCCGCAGGAGCGCGACGGGATCCAGACCGGTGAGCGCCCGGTCGCGCATGAACGCGTCGTCCGCCTGCGGCTGATGGGCGACGCCGAGCCAGTACGCCCAGTAGTTCAGGTTCGCGGCCTCACCGTCGTCGTCACCGGCCATGGCCCGCTCGATGAAGTCCCACAGAGGGACGGGGTCGCCCAGCCGGGCCAGGGCGGCAGCCGTTGAGCGCGCCTCCGCCCACCGCGGGGTCCACCCGTGTCCGGCCAGGGCGCCGCGCCGGGCGTGGAGGGCGTGCGCGGTCCACGCCACCGCCTGCGGGGACCGGTCGTAGGAGGACAGGTACAGGGCCTGACGGTGCAGCAGGATCCCGCCGGCATCCGCGCGGGGCGCGGTCTCGACGGTGGCCCGCAGCTGCTCGAAGAAGGCGAGGCGGTCGTCGGGGGCGAGGAGCGGGGCCGCGCCCGCCGGACCCCGTCGGGGTCCGGCCAGGAGCCCGGCCGCGGAGGGAGGCGGGGTGCCGGTGAGCGCCCAGGCGAGCATGTGCGCGGTCTGGCGGGTGTGGACCCATTCCCCGAGGGGGTGCTCGCCAGCGCGGGCAGAGGCAAGGACGGCCGCGATGATGTGGTCGGCGTCCATCGCGGGGTCCAGCAGCGCGAGGACGGCCGGGGAGGCTCCCAGGATCGCGAGGCGGCGGCGCATGCCGAGGAGGATCCCGGCCTTCATGTTCGCCAGCGGGCGGCGCCCCGATTCCCAGCCCTGCACCGTGGCGAGGTCGACGGCCAGGAGCTCGGCGAGCTGCTGCTGTGTGGCCGGGATCGAGGTGCGCGCGGCGCGCAGCACGAAACCGCTGATGAGACCGGCGCTTAAGGGCCGGTGAGGTCTGGAGTTCATGGCGCTCCCTTGGGCACGGCGCGCTCTACTCGTACCCGCAGTCAGTCCTACTGCACCCAGGCCGCTCGTACGGTCGGTCCGTGGAATCGGGCGGCCCCGTCGGCGGCCCGGCCGCGCTGGTGACGCCCGGATCGGCGAGGAGGCTGCCGTGTTGCCCGTGTCCCCTCAAAGCCGTACCCGCCGCGGCTACCTGGCCCCGACGATGCGGACCACGGCGGCCGACGAGGTGCTCTCCGGCACTGGGCAGATGGTCATCGACGCCCTGACCTGCCGGAGTTCAGCCGGCGGCCAGGAAGTCCACCGCGCGCTCGTCCAGCTCCGCCGCACACCGCAGCCCACGGGCGCGGAACGGGGCGAGGTCACTGCGCATGGACTTGACGGCCTTGCGGGTGCGGACGGAGCGGACGCCGTCCATATGGTCCATGGCCTGACCCCACGTCGTGCACGCCTGCTCGATGCCGCCGCGCTTGAGGTGCATCTCGGCTCCGGCGACCAGGTCCAGGGCGACGATCCGGGCGTAGGTCGTGGCCGGGCGGGTGATGGCGGCCCGCGCGTAGGCGTCGGCGGCCGCCCGGTGATCCCCCAGGGTCTCGTGGACCTTCGCGGTCCGGGAGTGCACCGAGGCGGCGGGCGGGCCCCAGGCGAGCGCCCAGAACGGCACTTCGTCGCCGGGCGCCCCGGCCATCAGCACACGAGCCTGCTCGGCTTCGGCGAGCGCTGCCTTCCCCGCTCCGGCCTTGGCGAGGGTGTGGGCGTGGACGATCCGGAACAGGGCTTCGGTCTGGGCGTCCACGCGGCCCTTGGCCTTGCCGAGGCCGGTCTCGGCCAGAGCCCGGCAGTGTTCGGGCCGGTGCAGCTTGAGGCCCTGCATCGCCATGGTGCGCATGACGAAGCCGTCGTGGCCGGTGATCCCGGACTCCACGGCGAGGCCGTAGGACTGGAGGTAGTAGCGCTGGGCGAGGCCTTGCTGTCCGGCGTCGTAGGACTTCCAGCCCAGCAGGTGGACGCCCCGGCTGGCGGCCGACAGCATCTGCTGGCGGGTCTCCTCGGTGCGGAACCGGCCCCGGCACAGGGGGGCGACGTCGTCCCGCAGGTAGGTGACCAGGGCGGACCGTCCGTGCTGGCCGCCGTGGCGCTCGTCCATCTCGGAGAACATGCCGATCATGTCGCGGACGGCGGCAACTTCGGCCATGCCGATGATCTGCCCGGTGCGGGCGGCGGCGGTGCGGGCAGCGATCTCCCCGACGTGCGCGAGGGGGAGGGCGGCGGCGGCCACCGAGTACGCGGAGGCCGCCAGGAAGCGTCTGCGGTCCAACTCGGCCCTCCACATCGGGATCAGGGAGTCGAGCGGATCGGCCCCCACCGTCAGCCCGATGCTTTCATGCCCATCGGCGGCGGCTTCGGGGAACCCGAGGTCGCAGGAGGTCAGCAGGCGGCCCAGCCGGCGGGAGAGCGCGACGGCCAGGTACCGGCCGGTGCCGGACTGCGGCCGGGTGCCCGCGATCCAGTGCTCCACCGCCGACTTGTTGGTGCGCAGGCTCGTCCCGCACTCGGCCGCGACGGCCCGCACCGCCTTGGCGACGGCCTCGTACGTCCAGCCGGATTCGGCGACGAGGTCGCGGAGCTTGTCGTTCGGCGTGCGCGTGGCCATGAGCACCTGCCCGTATACCCGATATACCGCTTTGCCTGCCTCACACCGTACTCCCGCGCGGTGACGCGGAGTTCACTATTCATCACGCCAGCCCGACAGGAATGGACAGTGACGACCATGCCGACGCAGTCAGCGCATCAGGACACGGAGGGGAGTCCGCCGCAGCGGCTGCTCCAGCTCGCCTCACCCGAAGGCAGGGTCCTGACGGTGGTCCGCGCCGACGGCACCACCGCGAAGCTGCCGGTCGACGTGGTCCTGATCAGCGAGACGGTGTCCCAGGTCCTGGAGCACCGGGAAGGCACCCCCGATCGCACGGTGTGCGCGCAGTGGTTCCGGTGGCTGGCGGGGCACCTGAGGCTCCTGGCACCGATCGCCGTGCAGCAGGCCCCCCGCTGGGGAGACCCGGAGCGCACGGAGCTGGTCGAGGAGGGGGCCGCCGCTGTCGACCGGGCCCTGGCCGCCGGACTGCCCGCCGACCAGCACGCCGCCTACGTTTACGTCCAGGAGCTCGCCCGGGAGTGCCGGGGCCTGCTCGGTCTCGTCCTGGACCAGCCCGGGGACGGGCGGTGAGCCCGGTGGCCGCGCGCCGGAAGAACCCCCGGCTACGCGTCGGCGACCCGGTGACCGGGCGGACGTACGTGGAGCCGGAGGACCGCGGCCGCGAGTCGCCGAAGCCGATCACCGGGACCGTCTCCCAGATCGGGTCCGGCTGGGACGGTGTGGACGAGGGCCTCGCCTACGTGTGGGTGCGCCTGCCGTCCGGCCGGGAGGCGAAGGCCTTGGCCCAGGAGCTGGAGCCCGCCCCGTCCGCCGGCGCAGGTGCCCCCCGTCACCTGCCGCGGCGGCCATGAAAGCTGCCGCGCGTCCGGGCGGGACCACGGCCCCGGGCGCGCGGCGTTCCACCGCACCAACCGCACCGGCCCACCAGGGGCGTGCGGGCACATCATCAGCACCTCGTCGAAGGAGACCGAGATGAGCACGAGCATGCCCAACCCCGCGCAGGTGGCCCACCGGGCGACCGAGGTCCTGGACGCGATCCTTGCCGACGAGGAGTTCGCCGCGTTCGAGGCCGCCACCCTGGAGTACAGCAGCGACTGGCAGTGCTTCACCGGGTTCCCCGTCATCGAGCGCTGGAGCCTGGACCGAGACAAGGGGCCTCTGTTCACCGAGGGGCTGCGGGCCCTCGCCCTCAAGGCGGCCGTCGCCGACCTCACCGGCGACGAGCGCCTGGCCGAGGTCGCCGTCGCGGTGCCGGTGGACGAGATGACCCACGCGATGATCGCCCAGCCCCAGCTGTTCGCCCGGATCGCGGCCCGGACCGGCTTCCAGCTCATCCACCAGACCGACCAGGAGCACACCGACTACACCGAGGGCGACTTCACCCACCGCGCCTACCGGCTGGCCTGGGGCGAGCCCCCGGCCCGCTACTGGCTCCCGAAGGGCGAGGTGGACCGGCGCGTCGGCATCCTCACCGAGCGGTACGCGAGCATCGGGATGGACCGGGCCGGGCGCGAGCACGCCATCGACTTCGCGGCCGCCTAGCCGCGGGCCTGCCACCAGCGGCGCCGCCGGGCCGGTTCAGCCGGGATGACGACCGGTTCGGGCGGCGGGGCGATCCGGTCCGGCGCCAGCCCCACCTTGTGGGGATGGACGCAGGCAGGGGTCCCGTCGGCGGTGTACCGGTGTCCGTCGGCCGGATTGAACGGACACTCCCGCGAAGGCCGGTCGAACACCACGAAGGCTTCGCGCGGGAGCCGCAGCGCAGGACAGATCCCGCACGACAGATGGTCGGGGTTCGTCACGAACGGCGTCGGCGTCTCGTCCATGGCGGGACGGTAGCGCAACGGACCACCAGTCGAGGCCTCCTTCCCCGCATCCGTCCGCCGCACCGGTCCGCCGGCACAGACGCCCTGGCCCTGTTGTGATCTGACCCCCCGTGACTGTGAGCCCCTGCCGTCGCCCGGCAGGGGCTCACGCGCGCCCGCGCCGTCAACCGTCCGAGCGCAACTCACCCCAGAAACTCACCTCTTAAGAGGTGAGTTTCTGGATATGCTGAGGTCATGACCACAGAGGCCGCAGTCGACATCGACGCCGTCATCCCCGAGCCCGCGCCCATCCCGTCGCTGGAACTCGTCCCCGACATCCCCGCCACACCTGTCGCAGAGATCGCGGCCGGAGTCACCGCCGCCCTGGTAGCCGGGTGGAACGCGATCCGCGTACGACACCCGGACCTGCCCGAGGCAGTCGTCAGCATGGCCACCGGCGGCCGCGCGAGCTCCGTCGAGCTGGCCCACTTCGCGCCCCGACGGTGGCGCCTGCGCGAAGGCGACGCCGTGCACCACGAGGTGTTCGTCACCGCGGAGTCGCTCGCCGACGGCGCGGACAAGGTCTTCGGCTACCTGCTGCACGAGGCCGTCCACGCGGTCTGCGAAGCCCGAGGAGAGGACGACTGCTCCGCCAGCCAGTACCACAACAAGGTCTTCCGCCGGGTGGCCCAGGAACTGGGGCTGATCGAACGCCAGCACATTGAGCCCAAGTGGAAGAAGAAGTACGGGTTCGCGGGCTACTCGGTTCTGAGCGAGGAGACCAAGACCGCCTACGCCGAGCAGATCACCGCCCTGGACGCGGCGATGCAGGCCACCCGTACGCCCGATCTCTACCTCTCCAGCACCCGGGGAGGCGGCGGCAAGGGTAAGTCGACCGGCGGCGTCGACGCCTCCGCCGGCGACGACACCGGCGAGGAGAGCGAGACCCCGGCGAAGAAGGAGAAGGAAGACCGCAACTACGTCAAGGCCACCTGTCGATGCACCCCGGCCGCGGTCATCCGGGTGTCGCCCCAGACCCTGGCGCGCCGCAGGATCATGTGCGGCGAGTGCGTGTCCGACTTCACCGTGGGGGAGTCCGAGGAGTGAGGGTGGTCTATCTAGCCAGATAACCCGCGGGCCCCGGCGGTCCCCTCGCGCAGAGGGGGGAGCCGGGGCCCGCTTCGTGTGCGGCTTGCCCGCCGTCGATCCTTCGGTCCAGGCGCCTGGAGCGAAGTGCGGAGAGTGCGGCCCTGGTGCCAGCCGTAAAACCGGTACCTAGGGGCGGGCCGCGGACCCCACGGTCGAAGGTGTGAACCCCCTTCGGCGACGTGTCGCCGGGTACGACCGCGTAACCCGATTTGAGCGTAGCGCCCTCCGGACTTCTGGCGAAGCCCCGGGCGGCAGTTGTGACGAGCGGGGCCCGTCGAGGTTGATCAGCTGCCTTCGGTGGAGAAGTGCAGGGCGGCGGCGGTGACGAACCGGTCCGCCGCCGCGATGGCCCTCTCGCGAAGCGCGTCGAGGCTCTCGTGGTCCGGGGCTTCGCGCAGCGCGACGGCGGCGCGGGCCGCTTCCTCGGCGGCCGCCGTCAGCGAGGGCATCAGGATGGAGACGGTGACCTTCGGCGCCTCGATGGCGGAGCGGGTGGCGTGGGACTCAGCCCGGGCTGCGGCGAGGACCTCGGGGGCGGCTTCGTCGAGCCGCAGGCCCTCCCGTACGGCCATGGCGCGGCGGTGGCCGGCGAGGGCGGCGGCGAACGCGGTGGCGGCCGCCAGCTCCTTGTCCTGGCGGTGCTCCTGGCGGGCCTCTATGAAGCTCGTGCGGGTCGTGCGGTGCTGGATGGCTCCGGCCACCACCGCACCGAGCAGCGTCCCCAGGACGGCAATCGCGGTGCTCAGCATGAGCCCTCCATGCGGGTGGCCGGTCCGGAGGCGACGGAGTCGCGCCGGTCGTCCCAGCCCGTGCAGTGGGTGGTCTCGCGGCCGTCGGTCGCCCAGCGGACGGTGATCTGCCACGACGGCCAGGTGGCCCGCGGGCCGCGGTCGATCTCGATCACCTCGTACTCCTCGCCGCCGGCGACGAGCCGGTAGCGGCCCCCGACGACCCGCGGGCCGACCTGGAGGTTCACGAACTCCGCGTGCGTCATCTCGTACCCCTCCTCGGCGTCGCCGAGGAGCTCGTCGGGGGTGTCGCCCCCGCACTCGTTGCAGGTGCTGCACGCCTGCGGGTTGACGGTCCCGCAGGTAGCGCACGTCCACGAGGGACGCTGGCAGTCGTGGCAGGCGTCGTAGTGATCCGGGTTGCTTGCCCCACAGATGCAGGTCCATGCCCGCCGCTCCCGCAGAGCGGCGGCGACGTCTTCCAGGTACGTGCCCATCAGGGGACTTCCTTTCAGCGAGGGGGCCGGGAAGACCTGGCCCCGGATTGGTGGTCATTCTGGCCAGATAAACCGAGATCAGACGGCCCGGAGACGGCGGGGGGTTCGCGGCGGCGGCGGGTTGCCCGGGTCAGGCCAGTCGTCGGCCGACAGGCCGTAGGACGGCGGCTCCCAGCGGGCCGGGGCGTAGCGGCGGTACACCGTCTCCCACGGCGCCTTGAAGTAGACCGGCAGTAGCCCGCCCGTGTTGGGGATCGGCTCGGGCGCGGCCGCGTTCTGCTCGCGAACCTGCTCGGCCACCCGTTCGGCGTGCTCGACGTGCCGGTTGCAGAACCACCGCGCGGTTGTCCAGCCGGTGCGCGGGTCCATCTCCAACACCTTGTGGTGGGAGGCCGCCCCGCACACCCCCTGTGCGTTGCGCTGGTCGACGGGCGCCGGGCTGAACCCGGCGGCGGCGGTGTAGACCGGGGAGGGCGACTCGGGCCGCAGGGGCACCGCGCTCTCCTTCGGCCCGTTGACCGTGATGCGGGGCCGGTAGACGTACGGGCGCAGGCGCGGCGCCTCGCACCCCGGAGCCTGCCCGGGGCCCCAGTCGCCCGCCGCGTCGGGCGGCTCGTAGCGGGGCGCGTCGTCGGCGACCAGGGCGTCGAACCGAGGGCGGCCCGTTCCCGAACTCCGGCCCAGGGCCCGGGCCGCGGTGCTCAGCACCCGCCCAGGCTCGCCCGGGGCAACGAAGAGGGCGTACGCCACAGCGAGGAGGAGCTCCCGCGACGGCGGGGTGGCCCGCCGGTCGCCGTAGATCCGGTGAGCGGTCTGCGTGTACGTCTCCGCCCGATCCAGGCGCGGCGCGTCGGTGGCCGGGCTCACCTGACGACCGGCCGCGCATGGATGGGGATGTGGATCTCCCCGCCGCCGCAGTCGAAGTCCGCCCACTCGTGCTCGGGAGCGAGCACCCACCCGTTCTCCGTCGCAGCGCGCACCGTCTCCCGGACCGCCTCGGTCCTGCTGGTGTAGTCCCCGAGGTTCACGGAGGCGAGCGGGCTCCCGAGGTCGGAGGTGTAGGTGTCCACCGACGCCCCCCACGTGTCGGCCTCGATGTGCATGATCAGGAGGTGCGTGGCCTCCAGACCGGCGCGGGCGCCGAGTTCGAGGTAGCGGACGTGATCGGTCTGCATCACCAGCCCCTCGTACTCCGGGAAGTAGTCGACGAGGTCCTCGTGTGCCTTCTTGTCGCCCTGCTGCGCCTTGCGCAGTACGGCGACGGCATCCGCGATCCGCTCGGGGGCAAGAACGTCGTCGGTGGGCATGGTGACTCCTGTCGGGACGGGCTCGATGTGGTGCACGGAGGTGAAGCCCTCCCCGAGCAGGACATCCGGGGTGGCCTCTCGCGCGAGGCCGTGCTGCCAGCGCAGTGTGTTCTCGGGGACGCGCCGCTCGGCTGACCGCAGAGCGTTGCGAGCCAGGCAGATGTCGAGGTGAGGCAGGAAGAGCAGGGCGACGATGGGGCGCCCGCGCCGGCGGGCCCGCTCCACCAGCCCGGCCCGCACGTGGGGCTCCACATTGGTGCTGTCGAGGAAGACCGTCCTCCCGGCGCCCAGATGCTCCTCCAGGAGGGCGTTCTGCCGCTCCACGGCGGCCGGGGTGACGGACTGGTCGCCCGCGGCGCCGCCGATCTCGCCCCGCAGGGAGTCGAGGCAGACCACAGCGTCCACCGCCGCAGCCTGGGCGTACGTCGACTTCCCCGAGGCCCCGGGGCCGACCGCGACCAGCAGTGTGCCGGGGACGAGGTCGAGGGCCGGGATGACCAGGAAGCGCGTTGTCGCCGTGCCCAGGCCGAGGTCGACGTCTTCAGGGTCGTCCTGGACGGCCCATTCGGCGGTCGCTTCGATGTCGACCTCCCCGGTGCCGTAGTAGACGGTGACGCCGCCGTCGGCGTCCGTCTCGGTGTAGGAAAGCAGCTCCATGTCGCGGTCCGGGTCGTCCGTGCCGTACGTCCGGCGCAGGCACGAGGGGCAGCGCCAGACCGGCTCACCCTCCACCTCGAACGGCTCCGTCGCGGCCACGCAGTCGGGGCACGGCGGCGCGGAGAGGAGGAGGCCAGGACGGTCGGCCCCCAGCTCGCGGACCGACCACCCGTGCTCCCGCAGCAGGTCGGCGTAGGCGGAGACGAGAACGTGCTCCTCGGCGGCGGCGCCGTCAAAGGAGATCCCGTTGAGCACGCTCGGGAACGGGGTGCGGTGGCCCACCCGGACCTGACCCGATCCGGGCAGGCCCGCGGAGCACAGGAACCCGGCGGTGGCCACCTTGCCGGTGGCGTCGAACTGCGCGGCGGGGTGCTGTGTCAGGAGGAGGGAGCTCGCGGCCGCGGCCGCCGCTTCGTCCCGGTCGGGGGTGCTGATCTGCTGGATCATCCCTGCATCTCCTCGTCGTCGTCGGCCAGCTGCTGGAGGACGGTCCGCACCGCGACCTCCGGGTCGAGTGCGACCGCGTCCAGCAACGGCTTGTGCAGCGAACCGTGTCCGGCCACGAAGCCCTGGTGGTAGCGGCACTCGACGTCATGGGTCTCCGCGCACGCGGGGCAGCTCTCCCAGTCGGTGTCGTACGGCTCGACCTCCACCCGGTGCTCCGGACCGGAGGAGGGGAGCACCAGCGCGGCCTCGGGGCGGGCGACGCCGAGCGAGCGCGCGGCCCAGTCGGCGGGCAGCTCCCGCACCTTCAGGGCGAGTGCGGCCGCGACGGCGGGCTGGTGCTCGACGAGGCGGCGCCACAGGTCATCGGCGGTGGCCATGGGGTCGTGGAGCGTCACAGCGCCTTCTCCTTCCGCTGGACCGTGCTGATCAGCAGGCCGTTGGCACGTCCGCGCACTCGCAGGAGGTACTCCTCGGGGTCGAACGCCTTGGAGGCCTTGAGCTCTGCGCCCGAGAGCGTCCAGTCGGCCAGGTCCGCCACCTCGCGGGCGGCGCGCAGGGCGTCGTCCTGGGAGGCGAAGGCCGCCATCGCCCTGCCGTCGTGGTGCCCCAGCTGCCACGGGTAGATGCGGCCGTGACCCTCCTGGCGAAGCTCCTCCGGGAGCTCGTACACCCGCAGGCCGGGCACCGGCTCCACGGCCTCCACGGAGACGGTGACGTCGGTGCCGATGAACCGGAGCACGTGGGGGAAGGCCACCTGAACGGGCCACCTGTCGGGATCCACGGTGGGGTGGGTGAAGCGCACCGGCTTGCCCAGGCCCCGCGCATAGCGGATCTCGGATGTGGTCGACTCCCCGACGTAGTCCCCGACGACCAGGATCTCGTCAGCGAGCCGGATCTTGGCGCGGTGCAGGTTGTCGAGCTCGTCCTTCAGGTCCTCGGCCCGCGCCGGGTCGGCCCACAGCGGGTGCGGTTCCTTGAGGTCGAAGCCCGGCTTGACCACGATCCGGCCGGCGGCGGTCTCCTGGACATCGGCCTGCGTCATCTCGGACATGAACCGCGTGCTGCCGCAGATCGCGACGATGACCGGCAGGCCCAGGTCGCGCTTGGCCCTCGTGAGCTGCTGCTCCGGGGTCAGTAACCGCGGATAGGACATGGTTTCTCCTTCTCTGGATTCCTGTTGAGGGGGTTGGTCAGAACCGGCGGCGCATCCAGGCGGGGAAGCGCCCTGCGCACAACGAGCAGGTCAGGCGGCCCAGGACCAGGCGCCACCCGGTGGCCGCCGCGTGGACGAAGGTGGTGTCCGTCATCCCGCAGCGGCTGCACTCGGGTTGTGCCGGGCAGGTCACCGCAGCAGGCCGCGGCGCCCGAGCTGATAGCCGCCGATCCATCCGCCCGCGACCTGAACGGCCATCATGGCGGCGCCACCGGCGAGGACGCGGGGCAGACTGAGGTCGTTGGCGCCCGGCAGCAGGACGGCGGCCATGGCAGCGATCCCGATGAGCCCGGGCAACAGGACGACCCACAGGAGGAAGCGCATGTTCACGGCCGGGTCTCCTGCTGCTCGGCGGTCGGATTCATCATGAGGGCGAAGGCCTCCCGGAAGACCGGGACGTTTTCGCTGGTCATCGTGTACGCGATGGCCTTCTGCCAGCTGGGGTGGTCGGGGTCGTACTTGACGGCGACGGGTGCCGCGGTGCCCTCGGGCCACCAGCCCTTGCGGACCCCGCGCGTCACCGCCCGGGACAGAGCGATGGTCGGGCCGCGCAGCTGGTCAGCGAACTCGGCGCGCAGGGTCTCCGCGGACTCGCTCCCGTCGGCGTCGACGACGAGCCGGGCGAAGCGCAGGGCGTTGGCCGGCAGGTCCCCGAGGTACTGCAAGGCCCGCTCGACGGACCACGTGGTGTCGACGGTGGTGACGGTCAGCTCCGCATTGTGCTGGGCGGCCAGGAGGACCAGCTTCTCGGCGAAGGCCTTGTCGGCACCCTCAATGGTGATCTTCACGCGGTGGCCGCCGCGGCGAGGATGTCGGCGTGGTCGAAGGCGAGCTGCGCGGGGAGGGAGTCAACGGGCCACCAGCGGGCGGACGTTGCGTCGTCCCCGGCCTGTACCGCGGTGCCGGTGGGCACGGTCACCGCGTACGCGACGGTGACGAAACGGCCCCGCGGGTCGCGGTCGGGCTGGTCGAAGGTGCCGACCTGGCGCAGGTCGCCTTCGACCACGCGCAGCCCGGTCTCCTCGGCCAGCTCCCTCACGGCCGCCGCGCGGCTCGTCTCCCCGGCGTCGACCCAGCCGCCGGGCAGCGCCCAGGCGCCCTTGTGCGGCGGCCAGCCGCGTTCGATCAGCAGCACCAGGCCGTCCGGAGTGGTGGCCACGATATCGGCGGTGAGGCGGATGTTCTCGACGGTCTCGGTCATGTGGGTCCTTTCGGTGAATTCTTGTCCTGTTCTTCGGGTTCTACATGAGCGAGTGTGCCGGTCACCCCCTCTCCCGTCTAGCCCCCGGAGAAACTTGGCGAAATTCTGCACACGATCGGGTGACGTGAACAGCTGAGCCGCAGGATCCGAGCACGGCCATCGACCAGCCGCGTTCAGGTAGTTCCCTCCTCCAGGGCGCCGGCGACGTCGGCTGCAAGCCCGTAGCCGGGGCTGTCGTCGAGGAGTTCCTTGCGGGCGTTGTAGCGCTGAGTGGTGCGCGAGTCCTTGTGGTCGGCCCAGCGCTGCACCTTGTCCGGGCGGGCGTCCGGCCGGGCCAGGGCGTGGGTGATGGCGTCGACCTTCGTGCCGTGCGGGCCCCGCAGCGGCAGGTTGGCGCGCTTGGCGACGGCCTGGAGGGTCCGCCACACGGCCGGTTCGTCGAGCTGGCCGCCGGTGGCGGTGCAGAACAGCCAGCCCTCGGTCCGGCCGTCGAGGTAGCTCTGGAGCGCGTCCCAGGCCGCCGGCGGGATCGGCTTCTTGCCCCGCCCGCCGCCCTTCATCTTCTCCAGCAGCAGCACGCGGTGCCCCTTGTCGTAGGCGAGGTCCGCCACGCGGGCGTTGAGGAGGGCATCGATGCGCAGGCAACAGGTGTAGAGCACCAGGAGCATCGCGTACGTACGCTGCCGGTACGCCGCGATACGGTGCTCGTCCCGGGCCGTGACCAGCAGCTTTGCCCACTCCCGCTCGGTGTAGCCGGGGGTCGAAGAGTAGTCCGGGTCCAGGTAGGGGCGCTGCACGGCGTCGAAGGGATTCTTCACCCCGTCCTCGCTGATCTTGTCCAGGAAGCCGAAGAAACTGGAGGCGGCCGACAGGGCGTTGGCCCGGGAGGCGTCCGAGTACAAGGCGCCCGTGCGGGCCATCTCGCCCCGCGGGCCGCCCTTGACCGGGACCCACTTCGGGGTGACCTCCAGCCAGAGCCGGAAGCCGTCGGCGAGCGTGAACTTCACGGCCATCGGGTGAGCGCCGTGCTCCCGGGCGAACTCCTCGAAGACGCGGAACCCGCGGGCGTACGACTTCATCGTGTTCGCCGACCGCTGGTGCGCGATCCACGACGCGGCGAGCGTCGGCAACGGATCGCCCTCGCCGTACAGCGCGAGCAGATGCTCGTACAGCTTCCGCGCGTGCTCGGGCCACAGGTCGCGCGGATCGCTGCGCAGGGTCGAGAGCGTCGAGCGGGGCGACCGGGCCACTTCCGAACCCGGCGTGTCGGTCAATTCACCTGATTGCGGTACATCCTGATCCGGTGTCAGCATCCTGACAGGATAACTGTAATTATCCTGTGTGTTCGTTCCGGTCACTCCGGCGGGTGAATCCGGCCGAAGATGTCAGCAAAACCCTGACACTGTCAGTCGTCAGGTCTAACCTGACGCTCATGGATGAGACGAACGACCAACCCGACGAGCGGGCCCGACCCCCGGCGCTGACTCCGGTCGACGAGGCGATGCTCGCCCGCGCCCACACCCTCATGCAGATCGTCGAGGCAGGACTGCGCGACGTCTCCGAGCGCTACCGCGACGACGACCACGGCCGCGTGCTCCGCGACGCCCTGTTCATCCAGGGCCTCGCCGATGATCTGGTCACCAAGGCCGTCATCGCCGAGCGCGAGCGCGGAGCGAGCTGGACGGCCATCGGCAACGCCGCCGACATCTCCCGCCAGTCCGCCCACGAGCGCTGGAACACCAAGGTCGCCGCCTGGGTGCTGATGGGCCGCCAGCGCAGCGGCATCGGCCGCGGCGAGGCCGACCCGGCCACCCACGCCCAGTACCTGGGCGAGTGGCTCGACGCCCTGGTCGGCAAGGGCCGCGACGCCATCAGCCGACTCCTGCCCTCCCTGTCTGACCCGGCCGCCCGCCAGGAGGCCAACGACCGCCGCGCCGAGGTGAAGCGCCTTGAGCAGCGGGCCGAGGAACTGGGCATGGAGTGCGAGGCCGCGTACCACGCGGCGATGGCGGCGGCCGGTACGGATGCCGCCGAGGAGAAGCGCGCGGTGTGGGCCGCCAAGCACTTCGCCCGCGCCGAGGTCTTCGAGCGGCTCGCCGTCATCGAGGAGCCCGCCGCAGCCGACCGACGCCGTCGCGCGGCACAACTGCGCGCCGTCGCCGAGGGCATCCTCCGCCAGGACGGACTCGACTCCGAGACCCGGCTGCCCACCGGCACAACCACCGTGGCGTAGAGCCGACTTGGGTGCTCGTGCCTACCGGTGTCAGCACCCGGACATACCGTTGCAACCACCACCGTTCCGCCAATGAAAGGCCACCGACACCATGGACCATCTGACCCGCCGTGCCGCCGACGTCATCGCCGAGGCCCTGGCCGACGGGCGCGACGTCGCCGAGTTCCTCGCGCACGCGCTGTGCACCGTCGCCGCCAAGGAGGGCGGCACGGAAGAGGTCCTGCGCAACCGCTCCGGGTCCTGGGAGGCCGGTTACGTCCGCAGCCTCATGGAAGGCACCGTGGGCCCGGACGGCGAGGCCCTGGCAACGTACCGGGAGGACGTGTGATGCCGACCTTCCTCACCGTCGCCATGCTGCTCGGCGCCGCCGCGATGGCCTGGTTCTTCGTGGGCCTGATGCGCGTGCACTCCGGCCGGGCCAAGAACGTGATCGAGGGCATGACACCCAGGCGGGTCGTCAACCGGCGCCTTCTCCGCCAGATCCACGAACGGAACAGCCGGTGACCGATGCCGTGAACAGCGGCACCCGCTACCGCTGGCAGCGTGCCGCGCACACCGTGCTCGCCGACCTCCTCCGGGACGGCGCCGCGCACGATCTGCCACCGCTGACCTGGACACTCGACCCCGGCGGGTCACTGGCCGGTGAGGCCGACAGCAGCACCTACACCCCCGCCGAGCAGCGCGCAGCGGTCCAGGCGTGGGCCGACCACATCGGCACGATCGTCGAATCCCATCCCATGATCGGCCGCCGCGAGCAGCTGTACGCGGGGTGGACCGTCGTGGATACGGCGGTCACCGGATCCATCCGCGCCACCCTCCTCACGGCCGAGCTGCGTCCGCCGGCAGAAGCCCCGTGACCATCCCACCTCTCGAAAGGCCGACCACCCCATGCCGCTGAGCATCCCGTTGCTGCTGGTCCCGGGTCACCCCGACCACCACTACACCGTCCACATCCACCGCGTCCGCTTGGACAGCGCAGCCCCCGGTCCGCTCACCGTCGACCAGCTCGCGGAGCTGGAGAGCAGCGCCCGCAGGGGTCTGAGGTCCGTCTCCGAGTGCGCCGCCGCCGAACTGGTCGAGGTCGAGGTCATCGAGGACCTCGTCGGGGCCGATGCGGTGGCACGCATGCTGTGCAACTCCGACATCTGCGCGGCGGCCGCCGAGGGCTACCTCCTCGCCGTCGGCGAGGACGCCGAGGCCGAAGCCGCCCGCACGTGGGCCGCCGGCAAGCTCCAGGCTCAGACCGTCGAGGTTCTCAAGCGCCACCGCGAGGTGGAGAAGGCCGCCCTCGGCAAGACCAGCTATCTCTTCAACGTGGTCGCGGCTATGCCCGAGAACGAGACGGTCGTGATGCTGGACGAGGCTGCCCACCTGATCCGGGAGAACAACCTCTTCCCCGACCGGTCGCCGGAGGGGGTGCGGAAGGAGATCGACCGGCTGATCCGGCAGGGTCGTGAGCCGTACCCGGTCCAGTCCCGCGTCACGGCCGTGGACCTGGACCCGGCCGGAAGCCTTCCGACCTGGACGGGAGGCTCCCGCGGCTCCGCCCCCGTGACGCTCACGGCGGAAGGCCGAGCCCAGCTCGACCAGCTCGCCAAGGAGTGGAACCAGACGCCGCCCGACTCCCGTACCGAGACGGAGAACTGACGTGCCGCTGAACGTTCCCGTCACCATCACACTCCCACCGCTCGACCGGTCTTACACGGTGCACACCGACCGCCAGCGCTGGAGCGCCGACCAGCTCGCCACGGTGCCCGATGGCCGCGACTTCATGGAGAGGGCGGTCCGCAGGGGCGTCCGTGAGGCCGCCCTGAGCTGCGCCTACGCCCAGTTCACCCCGGCGGTCATCGTCACGGACCCGCACCCGGACGGGTCGGTGACGATGACCGGCCGCGTGCTGTGCGACAACAAGGACTGCCACACCGCCGCACAGCGCCACCACCTCGATGCTGCCGAGGCGATCGAGGCCAAGGCCGCCGCAGAGTGGGCCTTCGAGAAGGACTTGGGGCTCGCCCCCGGAGGCCTGCGGGAGCGCAGCCTGTTCGCTCGCATGTCGATCGGCATCATCCTCACCGCCGTCGGCACGGCCATGAGCACCTACGACTACCAGCGCCCGGACAACCTCTCCGGGAACAGCCTGTCCGCCGTGTTCGGCCAGCAGGCCGACAAGATGTGCAACCTCCTGGCCTACCCCACGCTCGCCGCAGGAGCTCTGACCGTGCTCTTCGCCCTCATCAGCCATATCGCCACCGACCGCACCAGCAAGGAGGGCTGACCGTTGTCGTCGATCGCCACCGCCACCCTGTCCGACCGTACCGACGCCGTAGTGCACACCGAGTCCCTCGGCTGGGGCGAGGCCACCTTGTCCCAGCACGGGCGGGGTGCTCTCGTCGCCGCCGTGCTGGACGGCCTCCGTGCGGAAGCCGAGAGCTTCGACTGCGCGGCCCTGCGCGACGGCAGCACCGCCGCGACCAGGGTCGTCTTCCGCAAGGAGCACGGCATGGTGTGGGCCGAGGTCCGCGTGCTGTGCGCCGATACCCGCTGCCGGAAGGTAGCCGAGCAGTACGAGCAGGAACACGGCCACGAGACCTCCGACGCCGTGACGGCCCGGGCGTGGGCACGAGCCACCGACGAGGGCACGAGGGACTGGGCACAGGAGCTGGCCGCGCACGCGGTCCTGGATGCGAACCTGGCCCGGCTGCGCGCGAGCGACCCAGACGCGGCCCGCCTGCTGCCGGAAGGCTGCTTCAGCGCCGGACTGACCGGCTCGAACCCCGGCTTCGACGTGGGCAACGCGGTTCAGCGGTACGCCGCCGCCAAGCACGCCGCGGGCCGGATGGACCTGTACCACTCCCTCTTCGCCGGCACGGACGCGGCCGAGGGACTGGCGCTCCGGTGACGACCACCGCGTCCGGCGACATCGTCGCCCAGCACAAGCAGCCTCCGACCGAAGAGACCGAGGGGAGCCACTGATGAGCACCGCTGTACGCACCTGGGGTATCTGGCAGCCGACCGCCGATGGTTCCCTGCCCCAGGGCACCCCCGGCGCGCGCCCCCTGGAATGGTGGCCTTCTACCCGTGCCGCGAAGGCCTCGCTCCGGGCCCGCACCCCGCAGGCGGCGGGCACCATCAACACCGACACCGAGCGCCGTGCCGACGGCCGGACCATGGCCACCGCCCAGTTCTACGGCAGCCAGCAGTCCGTCATCTTCCTCTACAAGGTCGAGGGAGACGACGGCGGCCGCCCCGTCCGCCCGGCCGGCGAGCCCTTCGCCGTGCTGGAGTTCGGCCCGCGCGGAGGCGTCCGCCGCCGCTCCCTCGTTCTGCCCGCGGTCAACGAGGAGGCCGTCCGTTGAGCAGCTCCGATGCCCTGTCCGCCTACCTGGGGTGGACCCGGCCCGCCCACCGGCCCGACTGCGCACGCCCGTCCTGGGAGGTCGACCTCCGCACGGAGTTCGGACAGCACCGCAACCGCCGCGGCGGGCCCGCGCACTCCTGCCCGAACGATGACTGCGACCACGGTGACCAGTACGAGGAGGTGACCGTACGGCTGCTGTGCCGCTCCTGCCAGGTGGTGAGGCTGATCACCGGAGAGGAGCAGAGCGACCGCAGCACCACCACGGCGAGCACCGGCTACGGGCAGGCCCCCAAGCCCGTGGCCGGGCTGTGGCTCTACCCCGGCCCGCCGCTGCTGCGCCTCCACGACTCCACCCCCTACTCCTACCTCTGCACGCTGGAGAGGGTGGAACAGCTGGATGAGAAGGACATCGTCGGCACCATCGTGGAAGGCCGCGGCTCGCGCGGTGCCACCGTGTGGAGCGCTGCCGCCCTCCTGGAGGTCCGCCATCTGCCCAGCGTCCGCACGGAGCCCTACTTCACCTGGAAGACGGTCAGCGGCGACACCGCGTTCAAGACCGTGGCCGCCGCGGCGAAGTGGGTAAAGGCCGCCGTCGACGCGGCCGCCACCGAGAAGGAGGTCGCCGAGTGATCTCAGAGACGCCCACCCGATACTTCCGCGGTGTCACGGTTGGGCCGGGAGCAGGGTGAGGCGGATGCTGCGGCCCTGAAGGTGGAAGCTGAACGGCGCCACGATCTCCGGGCCGACGTTCTCGACCAGCCAGGCGTCGTCGCCATCCTGGCCGCAGCGCACGTACAGGTGCCCGTCGAGCTCCACGAGCAGCGCGGCGCGCTCCAGGCGCTCGCGGACGTGGTTGGCGAAGGCGAGCTTGCCCTTCTCCCAGGCGTCGCGGACGTGCTTGTGCACGGTGGGCAGCTTGTGCGCCACCAGCGGCCACGCGTAGCCGGGGCCGGGCAGGCGCGCGACACGGAAGCTTTCCCAGGACAGGGAGCCGTTACTGCCTTCGGGGTAGCCGCACTCGCGGGCCAGGTCGGCCCACTTGTTGGCCTTGATGCGCTGGCGGCAGCGCTCGCACGCCTTCCAGAGCATCGCGGCGATGGGCATGCCGATCCGGATGCCCGAGCCGGGGACGAGTTCGACGGACTGCTCGGCCTGCCGGGCCGGGAAGGCCCACACCACCGGCGGCGACTCGATACCGACGATCGGCCCGTTCGGGCAGAACTCGCACGCGGCCCCCGCGTTCTCCAGGTTCATCGGCTCGGCGACGACGGCCTCGTCCCGGGGAGCCGGGACGCAGGTGATCGCTTCGAAGACCGTGGTGGGTTCCATGTCCTACATAACTACCGGCGCTTCGGATGGTGATGGTCTTCAAGCGGCTTCCCGGCCACCCTGCGGCACCCGGTGGCCTTCAACGCCCACATGTCCACTGCTGGACATGTACAGTAGTGGACATGTTGAAGACCTATGCGGTGCTCGTCACCCCGCAGGACTACCCCCCGGCGCTCATCGGGCCGTTCATCGCCGAGACCAACGCCGAGCGCTACGCCGAGCGGATCGGGCCGTTCGAGAGCCGACGCCTGAAAAGCAAGGTCGACGCGTTCGTCGTCGTCGCCAACCCGCGCAGCAAGCACCTGGACCCGCGGCTGCCCACCGACCCCTGGACCCTGGGCCAGCTCATCGCCGAGGAGGAGGACCAGGATGCCTTCCCCTGCCTGTACGCCCGCCTCCACGCCCAACTCGGAGACGACGTCGCGGAAAAGGTCTGGTCGCGGGCCACCGGGTGGGAAGGAAACAAGACCTCCGGCCGCGAGCAGCTCCTCGCCTCGGCCGAGGACTGGCGCACCCAGCGCCTCGGCGCCGCTCACGCCCTCAAGCGCATCGCCGTGGAGCTGTGGAACGATGGCATGGAGAACGTCCAGGACATCAGGCGTGCGACCGGACTCTCCCGAACCACGGTCTATGAAGTCCTCCGCGCCGTCGGCATTGATCCCGCCACGCGCGACTCCGAGGAGTGAGGGCCTAGCCGGATCGCAGCCCGTGGACGGCTGTTCCCATCCCCCCTGTCGGCATCGTTTGACGACAGGCAGGCGGCGCGTCCAATACCACTTCCTGGACGGTTGTTCGGCGAGCAACGCCCCTACGCGTCCTCGCCGTACTCGGCGACGTAGGCCGCATAGTTCTTCGCGAGGACGGCCAAGCCAGCCTCCGCGGTGAGGTGTTCGACCGAGGCGACGACCGGGACCTGCCGGTCCTCGACGGTAGTGGCGATCAGCTCGACCTGGCGGGCCAGCTCGGCGACGACACTGGGCGCCGACTCGACCAGCAGCTTCCCGTCCCGCCACGAGAACCGCGGGGCCTGGCCGATGCCGGTGCTGCTGACCTTCGTGGCCAGGAAGCCCACGTGGCTGAACGGGAGGTCCGGGTTCTCGGTCAGCAGCAGATAGACCCGCGCGGTGTCCCCCCTGTAACCGATCAAACCGGTACACGGCTTGATCATCCCGTCTGCCCGGGCCGCCACCTCGTAGACCCGGCACTCGGTGCAGCGGAACAGGTCGGTGCTGCTCTCATACTCGAACTCGTGGCCACCATAGGCATCGTCCGGACCAGGGTCGCTGAGGGCCGGGCCGTCTGCGGTGCGCAGGGCCTGGGTGTACTTGCCGCCCTGGCGGGCGGCTTCGCGGGCGCGCTGCGCGGCGGTGGACTGCTTCTTCGGCACGGTCGACTCCAGCCTGGCGGTACTCCCACGCTGCCCGCCGGCGAATCGAGCCGGGGCGGTCTGCTGCACTCCGCGGGCCCCGGAGGACCTTGGCCGACTTTGCGCCAGGCGGCGTGGGCACCCGGCACGGCGGCGAACGGCGGTACGCGTCTGGCCGTGGCTCCACGGTAGGGCACATCGCTGCCAGCAGAACGAGCGGCACGCAGCCGGGGCGAGTGCGACCAAGGTCGAGCGTGGGCACGTGCTCACAAACAGCGGCCGACGGGACACTCCCCCTCGGCCGCTTCGTCGTCCGATCGGCTGGTTCGTCGAGGACGCCGCCTTTGGGATACTGGCGGGCATGTCCGGCATCACCGATGGCCCGAGTTCCACCCCGACTCCGCAGGACGTCGCTCTCGCCGAGCAGCTCGTCGCTCTGACGGGAGAAGCCTTGTCCGGGGCGACGCCCCTCACAGCCGAGCTGATCCGCGCCCACAACTCGCACATCGCCCTGCTGGACCGGCAGGCCCCCGTGGTCGCGGCGGTGCTGAGCATGTGCCGCGCGGCCGCGGAGCGCTGGCAGGCCAACGGCTTCGGGCACTTCAGCGTCGCCCGCTCCCTGCCGTCGATGGACGCGGCACTGACCAGCCTGGTCCAGGCCGCCGTCGACGGCGATGCCGACGCACAGCTGACCGAACGGGTACGGCGGGCCTGCGCGGCCTCTCCCGATGACGCCAGCAGGTTGATCGCGATCAGCTCCGGTGTGCACGCGATCCTCGAAGCAGGGCCCAGCCGCTTCCCCGCCACGGCGGCCATCGAACCGATCGAGCCGAAACGCCTGCCCGACCTGCGTGCCCGGCTCATTGCGGCGCAGCAGGGCAAGAATGCCGTCAACCGGCTCGCTCGCGCGCTCTTGGAGAACTCAGGAACCCTCGTGCCGTTTGTGGACTCCCCAGACGACGCGGCCCGGGTGCTGCTCGCCCAGGAGAACAATCGGCTCGCCAAAGCGCGGCTGTACCACGTTGATGAAGAGATGACCGAGGCCGCGATCCGCAAGGCGGAGCGTGGTCGCAAGGGGCCGCTGGCCCTGCACCGGGTGCCTTCCGAGTACGGGCTTATCGCCTTCGGGAAGCCGCTGGTGCGGACCGTGCTGGACGACGGAGAACGGCCGGCGGACGTGGTCGCGGTGTCCTGGGGGCCATGGGCCGCGGACTTCGCGCACGCGCCCAAGCACATCCAGCCGACCTCGGTGGCCGGGCCGCGGCAGCCGTTCTGGGGCTACTTCGGGCTGGACGAGGGCGTGCAGTACGTCGAGCCCGTCGACGGCCGTGAGCATCCGGCATGGTGGTTGACCCTTTGGACCCGCCCCCGCCACGCCATCCCCGGCACACCGCCTCTGCTGGCTGACAACGAGACCACGGTCGGCGCCTCCCAGTCCCTGGAACCGATGCTGCTGGGCACCACCGACGAGATCAGCCACGTCGTCTACGCGTGCTGGGACTTCATCACCCAGGAGCAGGTCACCAAGCGCCCGATCGCAGAGCAGCGCGTCCAGGAACGCAAGCCCACTGACCTGCGCCGCGACCGGCGCAAAGGAGTCGAGGACGACTCCGCAGTCCACCTCATCACGCTCCGGGGCCGCCGCCCCCAACCTGCTGTATCGGCCCCGGCCGCACCCGTGCCGGGCGGGCGAACGTTGGACTACCGGCAGGTGATCGCGGAGTACGACCGCTCCCACTGCATGAACCCCAGGCTGCACCGGGACGACCCCGACAAGAAGCTCCACCACCACGAGGAGATCACCGTGGTCGAATACGTACGCGGTCCCGACGGTGCCCCGCTACGCCCGACCAAGGAGTCCCGCACCGTTCACCAGCTCACGGCTGAAGGAGACGGACGGCCCTAACGCCGCGGCGGCAGTCCGCACGGTCCCTCGTGGAAGGAGAACTGCGGGCAGGGGCGGCCGACCCGGTCGATCCACCGCGAGCAGCGGCTCCTGAAGAGATCGCTCTCCGGGATGTGCCAGAGCGACTCGTCCAGCTCGCGCTCGTACGCGGAGCGCTGCTCGTCGGTACGGACGACATCGTCCGTACCGAGGCTCAGCTCCTCGCCGGTGTCGAAGACGACGTGGTACGGAAACGGGGTGACGTACCGCCGGACCCGGACCAACCGGCCGAGGGCGCCGGCGGGCACGTCGTACGGGACGCGGTAGTCCTCGCCCTCCGCCTCCAGCTCCTCGTCGATGTACGACCCGCGCAGCCGACGGGCAGCCTTCACGCGGTCGCCGTCCCGCAGGGTCAGGGATCCGGTCCGGACCCTGCGGACGATCTCCAGCCGGTCCTCCAGTGAGAGCGCGCCGAGGACATCGTCGAGCCGTGGTGTCATTGCGCCCACGGTAGAGGGGAGTCGACCGCCCCGAAGCCGGACGGCCAGGCTCGTACTCCTCGTGGGGGTCAGGGTGAACAGGCGGGTGTTCATGTCGGGGAATCCTTCCGGGTGATCCTCTGCCTGCTGTTCCGGAACGCCCCGGACCGGCTGCCTACGGCTGTCTCACCAGGCCGCGCCGGGTGAAGTGGCGAAGGCCAAGCCGGGTTTGACGTCCCGCAACACGGGACCGCCATCACCATTTTCCGTAAGGATGCTTACGGGGAATCCGTAAGGGTGCTTACATTGCTGGCATGACATCCACGAGCCCGTCAGCAGGATCCGAACCGGCGTCGACGCCGTCCGCGTACCGGGAGTTGGTGCTCCAGTGGGGCCAGCCGCTCGGTATCGAGGAGGCCCGCGCCCGGTGGGGGCAGGTGGTCGCGGCCGCCGAGGAGGGGGCCATCACGCTGGTCACGGCCGAGAGCCGCGGGTACCGGGAGTGGGCCGCGGTTGTGCCGGTGCGCGAGGTCGTCGAGGCGGGCCGCTGCCCGGTGTGGTCGCTGAGCGAGGCGCGGCCCAAGCTGGGCGATCTGGTCGCGGACGCGACCCGGGTGCCCGAGGCTGCCGCGCAGGTCCTCACCCGGCACCGCCGTCCGGTCGCCGCCGTGGTCGCCGCGGTCACCCTCGTACACCGTCCCAAAGCCGGTGAGCGTATAGACGTGGACCGGCTGCTGAGGAGCGGCGGCACCGTCGTCCTGGGCTTCGATCCGGGTCAAGACGGTGCGGTCGACGACCACGGGGATCTCCTCCATGAGCCGGAGGACCCCCGCTACACCGCCGTGGCCCGGGCGTCCGACGGCCGGGAGATCGGCCAGGGGGCGGGCGACAGCATCGCGGACGCCCTGCTGCGCCTGTGGCAGCCCCCCGCGCACCTGTACTCCGACGAACCCCCCTTCTGACCCCTTCCCGTCTCATCCGACAGTCCCCACCACGCCACCTGCACCCAAGGTGCCAGGCCCCGGTGCCGACCGGCGCGAACGGCAGGCACCACCCACGACCTGACCGCGCCGGGCGGTACCGGGGGGAGCGGGGGTCCGGGGGCCGGCGAAGGCCCCCGGGACCACCGGCCCCAGCCACGGATCCGGCCCACAGAGCAGCAGGCGCCCCGCAACGGGCGCCACTCGTCCACCGATTCGCAGACCACGGAGGTACACCGATGACGGACACCACCACGACGGCAGAGGCGACCGTCCCGGAGCAGGCCGCGCCGCCGGAGGCGACGACGTGGCCGGAGGCCTTGGGCGCCACCCGGATCGCCGCCATGCTGGCCGAGCTCACCGGGGAGCCGGTCCGCAGCGCGGACGTCACCACGCTCGTCCAGCAGGAACACCTGGTGGAGGTCGACTCGTACAAGGGTTGGCCGATGTTCTCGACCGAGACGGCGCGCGAGCTCGATGTCGAGCTGATCCGTGCGATCGTCGCCAAGCGGGTGGCCTGGCAGGAGGCGACCCTGCCCCGGGACGAGGCGGCGGCGCGGATCGGGTGGCACTGGAGCGACATCGCCCGCATGGGCCGCGCGGGCCGCATCACCACCGGCCCTGACGAGCGGTACTTGATCGCCGACCTGGACAGGCTCGCCGTGGAGGCCGACGGCGAGCAGTACATCACCGCGCAGGCGGCCTGCGACATCCTGGAGATTAGGCCCGCCGACTGGCGGTACGTGGAGGCGGCCGGTTGGATCGAGCCCGCCGAGACCTACGAGAAGGAGGTAGGTCGGCGGCGGTCCGTGACCGTGGCGCTGTTCCGTCTCGGGGACGTCCGGGACCTGCGGGACATGCCCGGGGTGGACTGGGAGTCCGCCCGCGGTCTGGGCAAGGGGGTGCGGTCGCCGCTGCGCGAGTACGCCAAGCTCGCGCCCACTCGTGCCGCCACGATGAAGGGCTTCGCGCAGGAGCTCGCCGACCGGTACGGCACCACGGTATGGGCGTGGCACTCCCCGTACTCGGGGAGTTGGGAGCTGGATTGGGTGCGTACCGAGGACGGCCCGACGAAGGAGACCGTCCGCGACGAGCTCGCCACCCACCCGGTCGTCGGCTCCTACGCCGACGAGATCACCCTGTGTCCGGCCTGGGGCCGGATCACCCGCCGGGCCCGGCAGCTCCTGGAGCCGGGCGCCGCGGTCATCCTGGACACCGAGACCACCGACCTCTACGGGCAGACGATCGAGCTCGCTGTCGTGGACGCGGCCACCGGCAAGGTTCTCCAGGACACTCTGGTGAAGCCCACGGTGCCGATCACCGAGGGCGCCCGGCATGTGCACGGCATCTCCGACGCCGACGTGAAAAACGCGAGGCCCTTCGAGAAGATCCTTCCGCGCCTGCGGAAGGTGACCAAGGGCCGGGTCATTTGTGCCTACAACTCCGAGTTCGACCGCTCCGTGATCCTCGGCGACGTCCGGCGGGCCGAGAAGAAGCCGCTGCACCTGGAGCCGTACGAGTCCTGGTACTGCCTCATGGAGGCGTACGCCTCGTGGCTCGGTTCGAACCGGTGGCTGCGGCTCGGCGGCGGCCATCGTGCGGCCGGGGACTGCCTCGCAGCCCGGGGCGTCCTGATCGAAATGTCGAAGGGCCGGGGCAGCGAGTTCACCCCGCAGCCGGCGGGCCCGGGCGATCCCGTCGCCGGACCGCCCGCGGGTACCGCGCTCGCGACCGTCTCCTGACGCTCCGCTCCCCACGCCCCCTTCGGGGCGGGTGCTCGAGGAACGCCCCACCCGAGTGGGCGTCCTCGGCCCCGTATCGAAGGGGGCGTGCCTCGTGCACCCTCACGCCGCCGCCGAGGCATCGTCGACACCAGCCAGCCCCTACGAGCCGGGCTGTGGGATCTTCCCCCTCGTGCCTCTGCTGCTCTGCGAGGATCTCCGCCATGAGACTGAAGCCCGGCTACACCCTGGACATCGCCGAGAAGGACCTCGCAGCCGCCCTCGTGAAGTGGCAGAACCTTCACGACAACCAGGACCAGCTGTGGACCAAGTACTTCCAGACGGTCACTGACACCCACACCCAGCTCTCCCAGGCGCTGACCGATCCCGATCTCGGAGCAGGTCTCTACGAGGGCCAGTACTGGCAGCTGGCGACGACCGCAGGCGCCTCCCCCATGCTGCACGGAACCCTGGTGCGCGAGGTACGGCGGCAGATCGCGGCCATCGAGGGGGCCCAGGAGCAGGTGAAGCAGCTGCGCCTGTACGCAGAGCGGCCCGGGGTGGCGATCGTCTACGACACCAACGCCCTGAACCACTGGTCCCGGCCGGACGAGGTGAAGTGGACCGAGGTGCTGCGCGAGAACGGCCTTGAGGGGAAGTTGGCCCGGCTCGTCATACCGCTCGTCGTGATTGACGAGCTCGATCAGCAGAAGAGCGGGACCAACCCCCTGAGCGAGAAGGCCGCCAAGGCGATCCGCTTCCTGGAGAAGGCCCTGGAGGACACCGCTCCCGGTCAGGCCGTGGAAGTGCGGTCCGACGCGACGCTGGAGGTCCGCCTCGATCCGCCGGGGCATCGGCGAGGCGACCCGGACATGGAGATCCTTCTGTGCGCTGCCGAGCTCGATCAGCTCGGCGTGCAGACCCGGGTGCTGAGCAACGACTTCGGCCTGCACCTGCGTGCCCGGAGCATGAGCCTGGTCCCGATGAGGCTGCCTCAGACCCAGCAGCGGAAGGTACCCCCGGCGCCCGCCCCCAAGGCATAGCGGACCTCTTGGCCGGGGCCCCAACTGGACGCCGGGCAACACGTATTCTCCGACGTGATCTTTCCCGCCTGTCCGACCGAGTGAGGTACCTGTGCGTGCTCCTGTCCGGCCGCTCGTTCTCGCCCTATCCCTGACCGCTGGTCTCGTCGCCGGGTGCGGTCCGGCGGCCGATGACGCCAAGCCGAGCAGCACGCCCCCGCCCGCGGCCAGCTCACCGGCTCCGTCCTCGGAGCCGAAGCTGGTAGCGCACGACCCGCCCAACTGGTTCGACACCCGCGGCAAGGTGCTGCTCCCCGAGGTGGCCACGACGGGCCGGACCAACCTCGCGGGCCAGGTCCGCGGCGGCGGCACCGACCTGCCCGTCCTCCTGCACGACACGGTGGCCTACGTCGCCTCCCCCACCGGGGTACAGGTCGTCGATCTCGCCACCGGCCGCACCGTGGGCGAGGAAGCGGCCCGGGGCGAGGCTCTGCGCAGCGGCACCGAGGGCTTCACCCTGCCACCGGTCCTGGCCGGCAGTGAGGTTCTGATCCCGGCCCTGATGACGACGCCCGCCACTGGCACGTACGCCGCCGGGGCGGTGGTCGAGGTGATCGCCGTCGGTACGGCGGCCCCGTACAAGGCCGCCTGGCGGGCCGCGGTCAAGTTGCCCGAGTGGGCGACGAAGTCCGGCAAGATCAAGGTTGCGGCCGTCGGAGCGCTGGACGGTACGGCCGTGGTCACCGTGGTGGGCGACGACGCCTCGGTGTCGTACGGCATCGACACGACGGCGCACTCCTTGCGGTGGACCGCTCCCGGTGTGAAGGCCGTCGCGGTGGGCACGGGGATGGTCTCCGGTCTGCTGGACGGTGAGCCCCTCACGCCTGTCCCGGTCGGCGTCGACCTTGCCACCGGCGCCGAGAAGTGGCGGGGGGTGGCCACGTACGCCGCGGATATGGAGGCGGCCGGTCCCCTCACGGTCCGGGTTGCAGGTCAGCTGCCTGACGGCTCGAAGGTGGACCAGCTGCTGGACATGACCAGCGGACGGCTCCGTGCTGCCATGCCCCCGGGGCTGGAGTCGACGACGTGCACCTACGACCAGATCCGCACGCTGGTGTGCGCGAGCTCCTCCGCGGTCGCCGCGGTGGACCCGGCCACCGGGCAGTCCCTGTGGGCGCTCAAGGCCGGCGAGGGAGACCGCCAGGCCCCGAGGGTGACTGCGGTCTGGCACGGGCGGGTCTACGGCCGGGGCGTGGGCGGCCCCGTTGCGCTGGACGCGCGGACCGGCGCGGACATGCCCACGAGGCCCGAAGCCGCGCCCCTTCTCGTCAATTCCTTCGTCGGGCTGGTGCTGGAGGACAACCGGCTGTCGAGCTACCCGGCGGGCGGCTGAATCGTCCCGGTCTCGCCCGCGAGCCCGTGTGTGCCCGTCGGTCGCGCCCGGGCTCGCGCCTTCCCGCCGGGTTTCCGGGGTGGAGGGCTGTGGAGGTGATGTCCGCGAAGCGGGACCCGAGTTGTGTACACAATGGCTCCCGTGCGAGAGAGCGGAGTCCGCGAAGCGCGGGCACACCTGACGGACCTAGTCGCCGACGCCGCCCGCGGCGACGGGACGGTCATCACCAAGCACGGCCGCCCCCTGGCCGTGCTGCTGCCGCCGGAGGCCGCCGAGGTCTGGGAGCGTCACCAGCTCTACGTCGCCGAGCGCGACCGGCGCCAGGCCGTCGCCGACGAGAAGACCAGCCGGCGCGAAGCGTGGGGGAACCAGACCGTGCACCCGGTCGCCGCCGTCGTCCGCTACCACGGCCGCGCCAGCAGCGACGACCACCTCTACCTCCCCGAGGCCGACCAAGTGCCCCGGCCCCGCCGCGAGCTGCGCGCCCTGGTCGAGCAGCTGCGTCCCGACTACCGGTCGTGGATGGTCGAGGCGTGGTACGAGGACGACCCGCGCCGACCCAGCCCCGACAGCGCCCGCTTCCGCAACACCGCCCGGCACCGCTACGACTGGGCCGACCAGGGACAGAACAACGTACTGCACCTGCTCGACACCGAGGGCAACACCCTGGCCCGCGCCGAGTACGACGGCCCAGTCTGGATCGAGGGCGACCCGGACAACGCCGAGTAGGCGACACTGGACTGCCCCGGCGGCGTGCCAACGTCCGGCCGATGCTGCCGCCGCCGGGGTCTACAGGACGTCGCCCTCCTTGCGGAGCCGACCAGCTTCCTCGATGGCTTCGGCCAGCGCGGAGGCCAGCCGGTCGGCTTCTTCGCCGGAGAGGTCGGCCTGCTTCTCGGCGCGGCGGAGCCGGTCCTGTAGGAGCGCTCCACGCAGAGCCGAGGAGGCGCCAGCGGGCATCGTGTTGCTGAAGGCGACGACCATGCCGTAGAAGCCGTGCATCACGTCGTCCAGCCGCTCCAGCCCGTCCAGGTCGCCGGGGCTGCTCACGACACTGCGGGCGAGGATTTCCGCCGCGGCGAGCAGCCGTCCGGCAGCGATGGCGGGGCGCTCGATGGCGCCGCCCCCGTCCGGGTCGATGTGAAGCGCCCTCAGCGCATCGCTGATCTTCACGACCGCGTCGGGCAGTTCCGGCGTCTCGTCATCCAGGTAGGTCATGGGCCGCACAGTAACGGCCGCGTCCACGCCGGTGGGCGGGTTCCCGGTGTCGGCCCCCTGGGGACGACCGGGCACACTGGCCGCCATGGCCTTGCAAGATCCTGATGATGTCCTGTCCGGCTGGGTGCCTGCACGCGACCCGGGCCCGGCCCCCGATCTGTCCCTGCTGGACGACGGTGACCCACTGGTGGCGGAGTGGCTGTTGTCCGATCACCCGTGGGCGGTGCCCGAGCGCACCCGGCGGCGCCAGGCGGAGCTCCAGGAGCTGATCGAGCGGTCTCACCCCGACAGCCCGCCGTGGGTCCGGCAGGCCGAGATCGATGCGGCCGAACCGGATCAGGCCCACGTCGCGCGGATGCGCCGGTCCCTGGAGGCCCAGCGCCAGCTCGACGACCGGATGTACGTGTACCCGCCCGCACTGATCGGCCCGATGGGGTCCTTGTGGCCGCCGCCCGGGCATCCCCCGCACGTGCCCGGCATGGAGGCCGGGGGCTGGAACCTGGACACCGCCTGATACTCACCCCCTCATAGTCACCTCTTAAGAGGTGACTATGAGGGGGTGAGTGGGTGCACCGATTTCTCCTCGCGGAATGCCGCGGCGCCACGGAGCTCGACGCGGTTACGCTGGCCGCAGGGTGCGGCGCTCCCCCCGTGGCGCCGCACCCTGCCCCGCCAGCGGGCCGGGAAGGCCCGGCGGAGTCTAGAACTGGGCCCGGTTGATCGACTTGATCCGCTCGCAGGCCACCCGGTCGACGTCCTTGAAGCGGACGCAGATTTTCGACTCGGGGTCCCACTGCGACCGGCCCCAGCTGTAGCTGAGGGTTTTGCCGATCCGGGTGGCGGTCGCGGGGTTGTTGGAGAAGCGGGGGCGCTCGCCGTTCACGTAGAGCGCCACCTCCCGCGTCTTCACGTTCTTCGGAGGGTTGACCCAGATCGCGACCGGGGTGGCCCAGACGTCGGATCCCTCCAGCCGGATGCAGACCTGCGGGCCGGAGACGTGATGCGTGCACGAGCTGGAGTCCGCGGCCGCCGGCGCCGCCGTCGACAGGACGGCGGCGGCAGCGAGGGCGACAGCAGCGTTCAGGTGAAGGATCTTGCGCATGCCCTCCCCAACCGGGCGAGGAGTTGCTCCCGACACGGCTCGACCAGGGATTCCACCTGGTCGAGCGAGCCGGGCCCCCGGCCGCGGGGCCCGGAGGTCTACGCGGCGGTGCGCCCGGCGCCGGTGTGCTGCGCCGGGCGAGCCGGTAACGGCGCGGTGGGCTCGGTGCCCGAGACGAGCTTGGACAGCCGCTCGGCCGCGGCCACCGTCGCGGTGATGGGCAGGGAGAGGTCGCGCGGCATCAGCGAGGCCGGACGCAGGACCGTGACGGCGCCATAGACGGCGTCGCCCCACAGAACGGGGGCGGCGATCGAGTCCCAGCCGAGGATCTCTCCGCGTGCGATGGCGTAGCCCGACTCGCGGACCCTGTGCAGGGACTCGGTGAAGTCAGCAGCGGAGCGGATCGCGCCGGGGCCCGCGCCGGCGGGGAGCGGCTCGGCGAGAACGGCGTCGGCCATCGCGGGCGGCAGGTGGGCGGCGATGACGCGCCCGGAGGCGCCGATGCGCAGGGACTGCCCGAGCTCGACGAGTTGCGTGACCGTCAGGCCCAGCGCGTCGAAGCCGTATCGGCCCGGTGCGCTGGCCGCATGCGCCTTGCGCGGCCCGCCGTACGGGGAGAGCACCCACAGGATGACGAAGCTGTCCAGCACGCGGGCGAGGCGGTCCAGGACCGGCTGGGTGGTCTGTACGCCGGGGGTGGCGGCCATGGCGTGGATACCGACGCGCGCGGCGCCGGGGCCCAGCCGGTACCGGCCGGGGGGCACCTTCACGAAGGTCGAGCTGGAGAGCCCGGATTGCAGGATGCGGTAGACCACGGTCGTGTCGAGGCCCGCGGCCGCCGCAATCTCGCTGGGACCGTAGGCGGATACGGGTAGTTGGGTAAAGGCCTGCTCAACGAGCATTACCCGTCGCGCGTGAGCGGTCCCAGACGGGCGCCCCGTGGCACTTTCTCTCAGCGCGGTGGAGACCTTTTCCGGCGTGATGCGGCTGTGCATGAATTCCCTCGTCGTACATGCCGCTCTTTCCCCGCACATGCGGGTAAGCGGTCCTCCCCGTAGACCAAGACCGGCAGCACAACCGGCCGTGCAGGCCCCCCAACGGCTTGCCCCGTCTCACCCCCTTGGGCACAACCTGACAAGTGATCACAACCCTACGTCGCCCGCCGCAATTCCCGCGCGACGATATTCGGGCAAGGCCCTGGCGTACGGGAATTTGCGCACGCGCGACGCAAAAGGGGAGCATGCGGATTTCCGGAGCGACATTCTGGCGTTCAGCCTGGCCTACCGGTCGGCCGGAGCCTGGCGTGTGACGATGGCGGACACCATCCTGCGGAACCAGCATGAGAGGCCCAAGCCGCATGAGCGTCGCCCCGGACACTTTCCCCGAGCCTGCTGAGTTCGCGGCGGGACTCGCGCAGATCCACGCCGCTCAGCTCTACCGGAACATCGGCTACTCGTCGTTCGGTGACTACGTCGAGCAGGAGTGCGGCATCAACCGGTCTCAGGCCTACCGGCTCGTTCAGCAGGCAGCCTGACTGCCGCTTCGTCTCGTCAGTGACAGCGCCGAAGCGCGCGGGTTATCTGGCCAGACTAACCACTTCACGGACGGTCGGTCACGGCGACCGCGGGTGCGGGTCGCCGTGACCGGGTGTCCTAGCGCGTGGGCCTCCTCGGCGGCTGCTGGTCGGGACCGCCGCGACGCAGGTGCGTCGTCTGCTCCGTACTGCCCGGGGCAGGCTTCTTCGCAGGTCGCTTGGCCGTAGAGGACCGGCTGCGGGCGGCCGACGCCGAGACCTTGCGCCGGTCCTCCGGCAGGGGACGAGCTAGGGCCTCTCCGAGCTTCACCAGTGCCGGGGCATCCGACTGTTCCCCCGGCCCTCCCGCCGGCCACTGGGTCCCGTTCCCTCCACTCGGGCGGTTGTACGCGACCGCGGCGTCACCCAGACGCAGGAGGGCTTCCGCGCTCGGCAGGGCGGCCGGATTCTCCGATTCCTTGGCGCCGCGCCGCAGCCGCTCGGCGCCTGCGGTCGCCAACTTGGCGACCTTGTCACAGAAGCGAGCCGATACGTCGCGGAGGAAGTCGCTGACCTTCCCGTCGCCCAGCAGCTGGTCGAAGCGTTCACCAGCACGCTCCCGGAGGACCGACATCAGGTGTCCGAACGCCCCGCGCGCGGTCTGGATCCGTTGCCACTCCGGCAGGTCCTTGAGCGAAGCGGCGTGCGTGTCGGCATGCCGCAGGGCGACGTTGACCGCGCTGGCCGCCTGCTGCTGGTCCCGCTCCGGCGGGTTGTCCCCTGCCGTCTGCGCAGCACCTTCAGGAGCGGGAACCACCCGCTGCTCGGGAACTGGCGCGGGTTCCGGCGCCGTACCGTCGACACCGTCGTCGATGAAGGCCTGGAGGGCGATCAGGTCGTCCCGCACCTCGGCGACGAGCTCCGCCGCCGTGCCCCCGGCCGACGGGACGACGGCCTCCCACGCCTCCTGAACCTGACGGAAGTTCGCCAGCAGATCCGGCTCACCGCTCGGCGCCGCGGGCTGGGGTACAGCCGTCTCCCCGGCGGAGACCCACAGCGGGAGGTCAGCCGGAGGCGCGGCCGCTGTGACGGCATCCGACGGTTGACCGGCAACGGACGCTGGACCTTCTGATTCGACGGCCCCGGTCGCGTGCGGATCCTCGTGCGGCATCGCGATCTCGGGCTCCGGCGGTTCCTGCAATGCCTCTTCGGGCACCGAGGACACGAGGGCGTTCTCCGCGGCGGGAGCCGTGTCCGGCTGTGCCCTGTCTTCGAGCGGCGCTTCGGGGTCGCCTTGGCCGGTGACGGTTGCTTCTTCAGGCTGCTCGGCAGTCTCGCCCGTATCGCCCACTGTCTCGGGCGCACCAGGCTGATCGGCAGTCTCAGCCTCAGCAGTGGCCGGCACGGACGGAGAGGGTTCGGGCGCAGGCTGCGCGGTCTGGGCCGTGGCCGTGGCAGGCTCCGCCTCGGGCTGCGGATCCGGAGCCGGTTGTACCTCCTGCGGAGTCGGGGACGCAGGCGCCGCGGTAGCGGACGCTTCCCGGGCCACAGCTTCGGCGCGCAGCGAGGCCAGCGTCGACTCCAGACGCACCCGGGCCGATCGGGCGTCGTACATCAGGTGTGCGAGCGGGTAGGCCAAGGCGCGGCGCTCATCCGCGGGAAGAGCTCGGCCCCACGCGCGGGCTGCCTCGCTGACCTCGTTCAGGTTGGTCGCCATGTGCTGGGAGCCGTGTGCTTCAACGGCCGCGAGTCCGAGCCGGGTGATGCGGTCGTCCAGCTCCACGAAGTACGCCCGCTGCGCGAGGGGCAGCTGCGTGGCGGCATTCGCGAGCCGAGCACGGTGCAGCGTCGCCAGCGTCTCCAGTTCCTCGCGCAGCACATCACCGGCCACCTGCGCGTCGGCATCCACGACTGCGGTGGGCATTGGCCCGTACGCCGCCCCCGTGTAGAGGGAGTACATCAGGGCTGCGTTGTCCGCCGCTTCCTGCGGAGTGGTCACCAGGGGGGTCACGTCGTACGGAAGGCCCTCCAGGTCCAGCCGCGCCGACCACTGGCCGCCGACAGCCTGGGCCAGCATGGCGATGCGGAGGCCGCCCGAAGCCAGACGCAGCTCACCGTGCTCGGGCATCCGGTCGTCCACACCAAGGAGATGCAGCTCGTAGGCGGCGTCGACGGCGAGCGGAGTGACATCGGTGTAGGAGCGGGGCGCGGGCGGGTCCTCCACGTCCACCGCGGGGACGCCCTCCGGGCTCTCGACGGCCGCGGCTTCGGCGGCTGGTTCAGGGGCCGGTTCGGCGGGAGCCGCAGGAGGCGTCGGCGCGGCGGGAGCGGCGGATTCCTCGGGCTCCGGCGTCTGGGGGGCGGGTGTGGCCATCTGAGAATCCTCCGGGCTTGGGGCAGGCGGTTCGGTGGGCGCCGGGGCCGGCGCCGCGGCCCGCTCCGGGCCGGGTGCGGGGGCGGGTGCGGCGAGGAGTTGCTCGTAGGCGCCCGGGGTGGCCTGAGCCAGTACCTGAGCCCGACGGACGCCCTCCTGCCCGAGGAAGGTCCACAGCAGGTGCTCCGAACCGCCGTCGGCGACGAGGGCGTCAGCGGCCCGGGCGAACTCCGGAGCGAAGGCGTCCAGGTCGGCGGCAGCGTGAGCGGCGCGGAGCAAGGTGTCCTGCTCCACTGCGGTGTTCACCAGCCAGGTGGCGACGTCGTCCACGCTGGGGGCCATGCCGTCCCTCAGGGTGTCGCGCACCACCACGATGAGCACCGTCTGCACCTGGTCGTTGTGCCAGGCCGCGGCGAGCGGGCCGTCCGGCAGATGCGCGGCAAGCCACGCCGCCGTCTCCTCGCTGGAAACCAGCTGCTCGGCGAGCTGGGCTGCGCGCACCAGCATGGGTACCTGTGCCGTGGCGGGCCGCCCAAGCCCCGGCAGGTCCGCAGTTGAGATGCCCGGCAGGACGAGGGCGTGGGCGGCGTCCGGCGAGTCGACGCGGAAGACCAGCTGCCCCCCGGGACCCTCCCGGAGCCCAAGCGTGACGAGCGGCCCGGTCACCAGCTCCGGCGGCACCGCGGCGGGAACGGGTTCGCTCGGCGTGGCGGCAGCAGGCGCTGCCGCCGTCTCCTGGGGGTCTACGGCCGCGGCCGGTTCCGGCGCAGGGGTCGGGTCCGGCATCGGGGCGTGTTCCGGGTTCTCCGCCACGATCGGCGGTTCTGCCGCGGGCACGGTGTCCTCACCCGGTACGGACACCTCGTACTCCGGGTCGTCGGCGTCGAGGTCGGCGGGGGCTGCGTCGAGGAGGTCTTCGTCCTCCTCGTCCACAGGCCCCTCGCCGTTGTGTTCGGCCATTGCCCCGGCGTCGATGTCGAAGGCCATCTGCTCGGCGGGCGGGCCCGCCGTCATGTAGGCCCGTTCCCGGTCGCTGTACTCCGGCCAGGTCCGGTCACCGCCGACTCCGAGCCAGCCCCGTACCAGGGGGCCCGGTTCTCCGGGGTGCGCGTGCACCCAGTAGATGTCGTCGTTGCCCGGGGCGCCGAAGGTGCGTCCGACGAGGTCCCCGTTCTCGTCGACCAGGGTGACCGAGAGGTTGGCCAGGGTGCCGCGCGCCAGCTCGGCCGACAGCATCGCCGCGACGTAGGTGCGGTCGAGGTAGCTGAACTCCCACCAGCCCTCGGCAAGGCGGCGGCTGGTGACCGGGGGCATGTCCGCTGCGGGCGTCAACTCGCTCTTGGGGAAGGACAGACCCCCGCCGACGTTGACCGTCAGGCCGTCCTCGGAGACGGACTCGACGTTGTGGCGCTCGCCCTCGCGGTAGACGTGGGCGTACGTCTCGAACCCGCCGGGGAGCCCTGCACCGAAGGAGGCGACAGGTTCGGCGGTGGGTGACGGTTCAGCCGCGGGCGCCGGTACAGGGCTGGTGGTGCCCGGCGATGTCTCCGGCCCGTTCGAGGGTGCGGCCGTCGGCTGCTGCTCATCCCGCGCCTGGTCAGGTGCAGGGGTCGGTGTCGGGGCGGGGACCGGGGTGTCCTCCGCGATCGGCGGTTCTGCCGCAGGCACGGCTTCCTCGCCCGGTACGGACACTTCGTGTTCCAGGTCGTCGTCGTAGTCAACGGCAGCCTCGTCGGTCAGATTCTCGTCCTCCTCATCCGCTGAACCTTCCCCAGGCTGCTGAGTGGCTGCTCCGGCATCGAGGTCGAGGGCCATTTGCTCGTCAGGCGGGCCCGCCATCACGTACGCCTGTTCCTCGGCGGTGAACTCAGGCCACATTGAACGATGGCCCCCACGCAGCCATCCGGCCACGTGGGGAGTCGGGACGCCCGGATGGGTGTGGGCCCAGATGATGTCCTGGTCGAAGGCGCGGTTGAAGTGGCGTCCCACCAGCGTGCCGTCTTCGTCGGCGAGGACGGCACGCAACGTAGCCAGGCGGCCCCTCGTCATCTCCTCTGGCAGGTTCGTGGCGGTGTAGGTGCGCCCCTGGTAGCTGTACTCCCACCAGCCCTTTGCCAGGAGGCGGGTTGTGACCGGAGGCATGTCCTCTTCAGGCGTCACCTCATTGACCGGGAGCCTGTGGCCCCCGAAGCCATGGATGGCAAGGCCGTCGTCGGACACCGACTCGACCAGGTACGGCCATCCGTCGTGGTAAACGCGCGAGCGGTACGGGAACTGCCGCTGTCCCTCGCGCCCGGGCGGGGACGGGTCCTGCCCGGGGCCGAAAAGGTCGAGTTGCTCCTCGGAGTCGTCAGCTTCTTCCGCTTCCGTCGGGGTCGGGGACGACGGAGAGGGCTGTGCGGGTGCAGTGTCCGGGGCGGGTTCGGGTGTGTCCGCTGGCCGCAGTTGCCCGTAGAGCTGGCCCGCCAGCTGGGAGTAGAGGCCGTTCAGGTCGTGGATCGCGTCATCGTCTTCGCGGAAGAAGACGCCGACCCAGTCGGGCCGCTCTGTCTCCGCCGCCTCTGCCCACTGCTGCTCTGCCCAGGTGCTCATCCGCGAGGCCAGGGCAGGGACGAAGTTGTTGAAGTCGTTGGCCCGGGCCGCCTGCGCGACCTGTGGGTCGGCCAGCGCGGCAGCGGTGAAGGCCTCCAGGGCAGCAGCGCGGACGGCGGGGTCCGTCAGGGTTCCGGGCCGCTGTCGGAGGGCTGCGACTCGGTAGAGCTCCGCGGCGGCCGCGGGGTCCATGGCGGCCGGTTCGATGGTGGTCATGAAGAGCGCGCCGACGCTGGTGTCGACGCCGTCCGGCCAGCCCTCCCGTTCATAGACGACGTCGGCCCACCGGACCCCGTGGTCGTTGGTGCGGTAGCCGCCGACGATGCCCACCGTGCCGGAGCCGACGAGGAGTACGCGGTCACCGACAGCGGGCTCTTCCCGGCCGGCGCGCTCCAGCTCGGCGATGCGCTCTCGCCCGGCTGGGGTGATGGCGATGGCCGTCACCGCGTATTCCAGCAGGCCGCTGTCGATGAGCCGCATGACGGTGGTGGTGTCGGCGAGGACGCCGTCTTGCTCGTCTGTCTGACCCAGCAGGAAGTGCACGCGCGCGCCGTCGATCGACTGCGGGGTGTCGCGCAGTTCACGGTAGGCCGCGCGGAGAGCCGCATCGCGGTCCTCAGGGCTCGCGTCCCCCTTCTCCGGGACCGGGGCGGGTGCCAGGCGTTCGCGGAAGGCGCCGTAGAGGATCGAGAACTCGTCGTCGATGACCGGGGGCCCACCGCTGACGTCCTCGGCGGTTACGGCAGACTCCGCGGTGCCGGGCTCCGGTACGGCCGGGTCACTGCCGTTCTCTGCCGTGTCGACGACCGGTTCCCGGCCGTCCTCCGGTGCGGGAGAGGGATCGGTCGGCGCCGGGGCGTCCGTTTGCTGCTGGGTGTCCGCGCTCTCGGGGGCCGCAGCAGCCCCTGCGGCGACGGACTCGATCGTCGCCTGAGAGCGGGCAGCGAGCAGGTGGGCCGCTGCGTAGAGCTCTTGCAGCGGGGCGAGGAGGCCTTCGTTCACCGCTGGCTCCAGAGCCTGGCTCCAGGCCGCCACGCTGTAGAGGCGGCGCAGGAGTTCGGGCGGGCCGCCGAGCGCATCACCGCGCAGGGCGCCCTCCGCTCGCGCGTAGGCGATCCGCAGCTCGGCGATCGGGTTCCTCGGGGTACCGAAGCCGTCGGGCCGGGCGTCGTGGTCCTCTGCGACGTAGGCCTGGACGAGGGGGAGCTGACTCCAGCGCGCGTAGGCGTCGGCGAGGCCCGCACTGTCCGCCTGGATCTCGGCCTCGCTGGTGTACGGGCCGGCGGCGAAGAGGGCGGGCACCTCTTCCAGGTTCGGCGCGGTGACGTCCAGGACCGGCAGCCCGGCGGGCGGTTCGACGCGCCGCCGTTCCTCCCGGTCCGCGTGCACGAGCACGGTCCGGCCGGCGGCCGCCAGGACGCGGACGGCGGTGTCGACGCGCGCGCGGCGGGTGGGCTCCTTCCAGGTGCGGGGCAGGTACCAGCCCCCGGCCCGGCGGGAGTCCTTGAAGCCGCCACCGGTCCACAGTGCCGCCTTGGCCGTGCTGTCTTCCGGGCGGATGCCGAAGACCAGGGTGTCGGAGCCGTTGTGGAGGATCCAGACCGGGTCACGGTCCTGCTCGTCGAGGGCCGGGTGGTGGATGCCCTGCCCGTAGACGGCGTCGTGGTGATGGGCCATGCGCTTGGCGACGGTGGCCGCCTCGTCGGTGCCGCGCACCACGTCGCCGCGTACGTCGCCCTCGTACCGGTACTTGGTGTAGCTCCACTTCGCGTGGCCGACCTGCTCGCCGGTGCTGTCGTAGAGCGCCACCGTGCGGCCGGTTTCCAGGTACGTGTATCCCTCGGCGCCCGGCACCGGCTCGGTGGGCAGGGGTTGCGGTTCGGGTTCGGGAGCTTCGTCGGATGCGGAAGGGGGCGCCTGAGGCTGTGTCTGTTCAGTGTCGGTGGCGTGCGCGGCGGGCGCCGGCGGCGGCTCGTACCGGTCCCGAGAGGCGGCGAGTTGTACGTCGCTCGGCGGGGGGCCTTCCTTCAGGGCGACGTACAGGGCGTCGAGCGCTTGGGCGCGGGCCTGGGTGTCGTTGTCTCGTAGGAAGTGGAGTTCGTGGTCCAAGCGTCCGTAGCGCCACGCGGGCAGGGAAGCGGACCGAGTGGCGGTGTCGTGGGCGACGGCGGCGTCGATCCAGGCGGGAAGTTCCTCCCACAGGATCGTGCTGCCGACGTCCCGCTGCGCGATGGTCAGTCCTTCGGCGTTCGTCGACAGGTGCACTTCGCCGTTGCCCCTCAGGGCGGGCGGCAGTGAGCTGGAGGTGTCGGCGTAGTACGCGGCCGTCGGTGCCTGCTGCTGCTCGACGATCCACGCGCGGACCCGCTCGGTGGGCACGGTGCCGGGCACCATGCTGACGGGCTGGCCGTCCACCGTGACGGCACTCACCAGCCCCAGCACCTGCTCTTCGCTGAGCACGGCCCGGATCGCCCACCCGGCGGACTGGTGCGTGCGGGCCGCCTGCGGCCCGCCGATGTGCCCGATCACGACCCGGTCCCCGAAGCCGTCGATCAGCCCCTGGAGCGGTGACGGCGCAGGTTGTGGAGCGGTCCCGTCTTGGGCGGCAGCCGGGGCAGGCACGTTCGGAGCAGCTGCCGGAACGGGGTCGGCGGCGGTCCGTAGCCGCTCGTAGACGGCGGTCGAGGCCGCGGCATGCAGGCGCTCGCGATCCTGGTAGGCCTCCTCCCCGGCGCCGAAGTAACGGCGGGCCCACTCCGGCCAGTCGGCGGTGGGGCCGGTGTACTGGTCCATCAGCCAGTCCTCCGCCCAGTCGGCGAAGACGATGGCGAAGTTGGCGGAGTCGTTGACGCGCGCGGCCCGCTCCAACTGCTCGACGCCCTCAGCGCCGGCCCGGAGGATGCGCAGGCCCTCCTCCCACAGGTGCGGGTCGGTCAGTCGGCTGGTCGCGGCCGCGGGCTGCGGGGCAGGTGCGGGCTCGGACCGTGGGGTCGGGGCGGCCGGCGGCGTCGGGGCGGGGGCGGCGGGCGCTGCGCCCGTTCCGGCTTCCCCGGCAGTCCGAGGGGTGGGCGGCGCGGAGGACAAGGGTGGCAGCGGGACCACGGACCCGTGCGGGGCCGCGAGGATCACGTCGAGGTCGACCGCTCCGTACCCTTCGCCGGTGTCGGTCATCAAGTTGACGAGGCTGATCGAGATGTCGGCGAGCAGCTCCCCGGCTTCCTGTCGGGTCTGGCCGACCTCGTAGGTCACGCTGCTGGTGGGGCCGGTGCGGAAATGTCCCCGGGCGCGGTCTGCCGCCCCGCTGATCCGGTCGGTGAGATCGGGCAGGGGGCTGTCCGGGTCGTAGTCGTATCCGTAGCCGGGGCGGGTGACGTAGTTGGCCGCGGCGGCCGCGCCGGTTAGGCCGTGTCGCTCGAAGAGCGGTTCGTAGTACCGCAGGATGGCCGCGACCTTCACCATCTCGGGCGAGGGCTCCGCCTGCTCCGGGCCATCAGCGTTGGTCACCGATGGAGCCGGGGCGGGCTCCGCGCCAGCGGCACGGGCCTGCTGTCGGACGGCGACCGCCGCCTGACTGTGGAGCTCGTCCCGCGCGGCGTAGGCGCGGTCGTCGAGGTACGCGTGAACCCACTCCGGCCGGTCCTGAGCGGTGTTCGCGACCTGCTCCACCCACGCCCGCGTCCACTCGCCGAAGGCCCCGACGAACGCACTGTCGGCGGCGTTGCTCTGGGCCCACGCGATCACGTCGGGGGCGGCGAGGCCCGCGTCGGTAACGGCCTTGAGGGCTTCGTCCCAGCGGTCCGGGTTCTCCAGGTGGGGCCGGGGCGGCTCCTCGGCGGGCGCGGGACCGCGCCGGGTGCGCACGGTGCCGACGATCTGCCCTTCGCTGCGGACGATGGCGGAGCCGCCCATCATGCCGACCATGACGGCGGCGTCGTGCATCGCCATCTCCGCCTCGGTCATCTCCGCGCCGACGGCGCCCGGGTCGAACTGTGGGCCCGCCCCGCTTTCACGGCCGGAGGACACGGCAGCGTCCGCGATCTGCGCTTCGAGGGCGGCCCTGCGTGCGCGGACGTCCTCCAACTCGGCGTGCTTGCCGAAGGGGCGGCCCAGGTGGGGCCGGGTGTCCTCCAGCGAGGCACGCATCTTGGCGACCTTGACGCGGAGCTCGTCCGGGGCGCTCACGGCGGCGTCGGCGGCCTCCCCCAACGCCTTGGCGATGCGCCAGGTCTGCCCCTTGCCGAACCACGGCAGATTCAACCGGACGTCGACCTGGTGCTCTCCGGGAACCACCAGGTGCGCGTACGACTCGTAGGCGATGTTGCCGAACTGCTGCTTGCGGTGCCAGGTGAAGCCCACGTTCAGGCCACGCCAGGTGTATCCGGCGTCCAGGTCCAGGGTGGATCGGGCGCCCTGGGCGGACTCGGCGAGTGCGGCTGCCACGTCATCGGGCTGAACCAGGCGGCCGTCGGCGGTGCGCCACGTGTCGTCGTCGGCGGCCGTGGCCACCGCGTCGGCCATGGCCTGCATGGGCGCGAGGGAGCGTTCCCCCTGGGCGATCTCCTGGTCGAGGAGTTCGACCTTCCGCTGCATGCGGCCCTGTGACTGGCGGTGGCCGTCGGCTTCGTTCAGCAGGGTCTGGAGCTGGCCGTTGACGGTGGTGAGCTCCATCAGCAGCGGGTTGCCCGAGACCATGGCCTTGGCCGCGCCGAAGCCGGCGCCGACGGCGTCGATCTCCTCGATGACGCGGCCGACCTTGCGCCCAGACAGGATCTGTACGATCGGCCGTTGCTTGCGCTCCAGCTGCTGGAACATGTACGAGTCAAAGGAGTGCAGCGCCAGGTAGCGCAGGAACGTGACCGGCTTCCCGAGCTTGATCATCTTGTTGCCCGGGCGGTCGAGTCGGCCCTCTCTCTGTTCCCACTCGTCAGGCCGGTGCGGCGGATCGACGTGGTGCAGAGCGACCCCGCGCGGCTGGACGTTCACGCCCGTCCCGCCCTTTTGGGAGGACATGAACAGCACGTTCACCTTGCCCGAGCGAGAGTCGGTGAACAGCTGCTCCTTGGCGAGGTCCGAGTTGTAGTCGTGGATGAACTTGATGCGCTCGCGCGGGATGCCGGGCAGACCCTCGTTGGGCAGTCCGTCGATCAGGCCCCGGCGGATCTTCCCGTAGACCTGGCTGCCCCGCTCCTTGCCCGGGGTGCCCAGGTCGCAGAACAGCAGCTGCAAGGCGCCCTCGACGTCTTCCGGGTCACCCGGAAACTTGAGGTTCTTGGTCTGGTTGTGGATCTCCAGGACGTTCCTGACGACGGCGCCGACCTTGCCCGGGCCGTCCGGAGCCAGGCCGACCAGCTCAAGATCCAGGGCGGCTTTGCGGCCGTCCGTGATCACGTTGAGCATGTTGTCCTGCCACGGTTTGACCTTCCCGCCCTGGATGTCGTCGATCCGGCCTGAGATCCCCTCGACGTACCGGATCAGGTTCGGGGTGGCCTCGATCTCGACGAAGCGCTCCTCGCGCTCCGGCCGCTCGATCTTGAAGTCCTCGCGGGGCCGCAGTTCGGCGACCTCGTTGAACAGGGCGACGGCCTCATCGGCGTTGACGTAGTCCACCGGCCGCCGCTTGAGCCGGAAGGACACCCCGTCGACGCCGACCTCGGGGCGGGTCTCGAAGTTGATGTGGTTGGCCGCCCATGCATCCGCGTTGCCGAGCCCGATCTGTTCCAGGCGCTCGGGCATCGTGTAGTGCTTGAAGACGTACATCTCGCGCACGCTGTTGCTGATGAACGTTCCCGAGTAGAGGGCGACGACGTTGTCGCGGCCGGTCCGCTCGCGGGTGACGAGGATCTTCAGGTCGAGGTCGGTGGCCCGCTTGGACGGCTTGCCGAGCGACATGCCCTCGGTGACGGCCGGCAGGGCCAGGTTTTTGAACAGGTGCGCTTCGTCGACCTGGAGGAAGTCGACGCCGAGGTTCTCGTAGGTGACTCCGGCGTCCACGGCTTTGGACCGCAGGTCGGAGGCGCGGGCGTCGAAACGATCGACCTGCTTGGCGATCTCCTTGATCCGCCGCTGGTTGCCGTCGTCGCCGTCGATCGCGCCGAGCGCTTCGCGGTAGTCGTTGGCCAGCTCCTCCAGGTACGTCGCCTCGGTGACCGGGTGCACGCCCAGACGTCCGAAGGACTGGTGCGTCATGACGATGGTGTCCCAGTCGCCGGTGGCGCAGCGGGCCGCGAACAACATGCGGGCGCGGGCGTCCGCCAGATCCTTCTTGCCCGCCATCAGGATGTTGGCCTGCGGAAAGAGCTTCTTGCCGTCGCGCGCGATCTGCTCCAGCAGGTGGTTGGGGACGACTACCATCGGCTTGCTGACCAGCCCGAGCTGCTTGAGCTTGAGCGCCGTCATGAACATCGTGGCCGTCTTACCGGCACCGACGGGGAACGGGCACAGGGAGCCCTCGTCAGCGGACAGGACACGCTGGACGAAGTCCCACTGGTGCGCGTACGGGGTGATGAACCCGGTGTCGAGGCCATCGACGGTCAGATGGCTGCCGTCGTTCTTGCGCAGCACCGTGCTGTTGAAGCGGCGGTTGTAGTCCGCGGCCAGCCGGTCGGACCGTTCGGGGTCCTCCCACACCCAGCTCGCGAAGTGGCGTTGCAGGTCGGTGAGCTTGGTCTCGGCCAGCAGGGTGGCCTTGTCGTTGCGGACCCGCTTCGAGCCACCTTCGGGCGTGCGGAAGGTGTCGTAGACCTTCGGGCTCTGCCCGTTGAGAGCCAGGTCCAGGAGTTCGAAGGCGGTGACCCGGTTAGTGCCCCACTCGCTGATGGCGGACTCGGGGATCGTCATCGGGGTGTCGACGGACCAGGTCGCAGTCTTCGCAACGTGGGTGATGTCGACGTCCACGCCGAGGAGCTCCTCGGCGAAGGCGGTGACGTCCTCCACCGGGATCCACGGGGCGCCGAGCCGGGCCTTGATGTCCTCGGGCTGGAGCGGCTCGGGCTGCACCTCCCGCAGGGCGTCCGCATGACGCTGGAGGTCATCGCGGCCCTGGGAGACGAGGAACTCGACGCGCTCCAGCTTGTCCACGACGGGCCCGGACAGGTACTCGCCCACCGTGAGGAGGTCTTCGGTGTCCGGGTCAATGAAGACCAGGTCACCGAGGGCCTCGGCGACCTGGTCGGGCTCGATACTCAGCAGCTGCGCGATGTAGGGGACGTCGACCTGGTTGCGGAAGTTCAGGCAGAGGGAGAGCGCTTCCTCGGGGGTCTCCGCCGAGGTGGGTCGCTCGATGCGCTTGTTGACCCGGCGGGTCTGCAAGGCCGCCTTGGTCGCCGTCTGTGTCTCGTCGTCGAAGTCCTCCAGCGCAAGGACCGCCACGAAGTCCGGGTCGCGCCGGAACCCGCCCAGGCGCGGGTAGCGGCGGCTGACGGCAGCTTCGCCGGTCTCCTCGTCGACCTCGCCCTGCGCGATGGTGAACCGGTTGATCGGACCGTGCGCCCGGGCGTACAGGTCGTAGAGGCGGTTCACCTCGGCGCGCAGCGGCTCCAGCTGCTCGTCGGGGCGGTCGTGGTCGGTCTCCGCCTCGATCAGCGCCACGGTGGCGTCGCGCAGCCGGATCAGTTTGGGTAGTTCCTTGCCCGCGCGCGCCACGGCGACGAGCTCGCCGTCGATAACCTCGTGCGGTTTGCCCTCCACCAGGTGGAAGGAGCCCTCCTTGCGTCCGTCGTCACGGACCGGGAAGGGCAGGTTGTCCGCCGTCCAGGGCTGGGCTCCCGCGATGACCTTCCACTGGCGGCCGGCGGCGCGGGCCTTGGTGGTGATGTCGGCGAAGGCCTCGCCGAGCACCGCGGTGAGGTCCTGCTCCTCGGGGGCCTGAACCGCCAGGGTGTGCCCGTACTGGGCAGCCCGACCCTGCTCCCACGTGCCGAGCACGTGGGAGGGGTTCGCGAGGAAGTAGTCGTTGCACTGCTGGTCATCGACGCCGGGGACGGCACTGGTGCCCATCCAGCTCTCGTCGGTCGGCCCCTCGGTATCGCGCCGGCGGACGACCAGGATGTCGGCCAGGACGCCGGTGCCGCCCTCGGCGAGCGCGCCGTTGGGCAGCCGGATCGCGCCCAGAAGGTCCGCGTGCTTCGCGATGGCCCGCCGGGCCGTGTCGTCGGAGGCGTCCATCGTGTAGCGGGAGGTCAGCAGGATCGCGACGCCGCCGGGCCGCAGCGCCTGCACCGAGCGCCAGATGAAGTAGTTGTGGATGCTGCTGGTGACCGCCTTCGGCGCGGTCTTGTCGAACACCTGGAAGTTGCCGTACGGGACGTTGCCCAGCACCGCGTCGACGCTGTTGGACTGGAGCGAGGCGTCCTGGAGCCGGGCGTTGATGATCTCGGCGCCCGGGTGGAGCAGGGCGGCGATCCCCGCGGTCGTCGGATCCCGCTCGACGCCGAACCAGTCGACGTTGAGACCGTCGGGGGTGTGCTTGATGAAGGTGCCCGCGCCACAGCCGGGCTCTAGGACGCGGCCGCCGTTGAAGCCCAGGCCCTGAAGGGCAGACCAGCACGCCTCGGTGATCCGGTCGGGGGTGTAGTAGGCGGTGGGCGTGCCCTGTTCGGCATGCCGGTACTCCCGCGGGGACAGCAGCCGTTGCAGCTGCTCGCCGATCTCCGCCCATGTCCCTTCCCGGTTCGGGGCGAGAGCCGGGGCCAGCGGGCCCCAGCCGGGCCATTGCCGCAGCGCACCGAGTTCGCCCTCGGTGGGATCGTCCTGGTCCTCGCGCAGCCGCAGCAGGATCTCGATGGCCGCGACGCTCGCGCGGGCGCGGCCGATCGGCCCCAGACGCGATGACGACTCGGGCGGCTCGGGGGCAGGGGCAACCGGCGTGATGGACATGGGTTTCTCCAAGCAGCGGGGCCCGGCGCAGCCTCAGCGCCGACGGCCCGCGGGCGGTCGGGAGGGCAGCGAGCGCGTCAGGCCGACGCGGCGTAGGCCGACAGGCGCGCTTCGAACGCGTCGTCGTCGCTCTCGGGCAGCCGCTGCGGCCCGTCCTCCCGGCTGGGCGTCAGCCCGGGGTGGGCCAGGACCATGTCGGCCCAGCGCGCCACCCGACCGGGGGACGGCACCAGGTCCTCCCCCATGAACCAGTCGGTGGCGCCCGCCTCGGCCGGCAGCCGCAGCACCCAGCCGAAGGCCTCGTCCCACGCCAGCTCGATGTCCTCGTCCTCGTCGGCGTACGGTCCGCTTTCCGGCACCGCCAGCGTGACGACGGCGGTACGAACCGCCGGCGGGCGCCCCGTCACCGCGTGCCCGAGCACGCTCAGGCCGATCTCCTCGATCTCCGCAACAGCAGCCTGCACATACGGCTGGTGATCGGTGCGAATCGTCATGCGCTACTCCCCCGTTGCAGTCAGGAGCCGGACACAGCCGCCCGCCCCTGCGCCACCGGCACCCAGGCCCGGGCAACACCCGAGACCACCAGGGCCCGACAGCAGACGTACATGATCCATACTCGACGACCATATCGACTCAGAAGCAACCGATTTTGGTTCCCGCCCCCGCAGCACCCTCCCCCACACGCCCCACACCCACGATGCAGCCTGTTATCTGGCTACATTTCCTTCATGGCTGTAGCAAAGATGAAGTTCCACGTAGCGCTGTCCGAGGACGCGATGGCGCGCCTCCTCTCGCGTGCCAGGCAGGAGCAGCTACGCGAGCGGACGTGGATCATCGAGCAGCGGGTCGAGCGCCTTCCGCCCGGCCTGTCCCGGCGCGAGGCCGCCGACATCCGCCGCTCGATCCGCGCCGAGGTCATCGCGAAACGGCGCAGCGGTGAGTTCGGCGGCAGCCGCGACGACCTCATGGCCAGGGCCGTACGCGAGGAGCTCACGGCCCGCGGGCTGGACCGCGAATGGCCGGAGCCGCCGGAGGGTGAAGTCGACGCCCCCGGTCGACGGTGGGGCACCCCACCGAGCCAGCCTCTCGGCGCCGGCGGCTACGGGGCCAGGCTGTCGGTGAACCTTCCCCCGGCCCTCGGCGAGACCGTACGCAGAGCCGCCTACTGGACCAGCAAGCCCGCGGTGGAAGCCCTCCAGGAATGGGCCGACCGATGGGGCGATGGCCCGGAGGTCGCCCTGCGTCAATCCGAACGCGATGGCGTCCCCGCCGAGCTCGCCCTCCTCGCAGCCGCCGGACGACCTTCAGCACCTCAGTCCGTGCTGGAAATCAGGGAGCGGCTTCGTCAACAGGTCATCACCACAGGAGACTTGATTCGAGCCGCCGTCGACCGGCTGATCTGGGATCACCAGCCAAAACCCCCTGCCCCATCCGACCGCTAGAAACAATTGTTTCCAGGCCGTTCGACTCAGACCGAACGAGATCGCGAGCCTCGGTCGGGAGCGGTGCACGCTCACACCGCCGCCGTCTGGCAAGCTGTCCGCGATCCGAGTAGCCGCATCCGGCGGTGAAATCACGGAAGGCGCCAAAGAATGACCACAACCCTCCAATCGGCCGTCGACACGGCCGCCCGTGCTGGCACGAAAACGGCGAAGGTCGTCGTCGTCATTCAGCAGAAGGGCGGGGCCGGAAAATCCACCATCGCCGTAAACGTGGCCGCATGCGCGGGCCGCTCAGCGGTGATGTCCAACGCCGACGAGGCAACAGGTTCGCCCATCGTGGCGGCCGGCATCGACGTCCAGGGAACCCTGGAGAAGTGGTGCGCGGGCGTGCGCGAAGAAGCACTCCCCTTCGACTACGTCGTCACCAAGAGCAAGCTCGGCATCCTGCCGGGGATCATCGCCGACCCCGACCGCCGCCGCATCATCATCGACACGCCAGGCTTCCTGGACATCGACCCGGACGCAGAGTGGGGCGCGGACCCGCTCGGCGAGAGTCGGACAGCTGACGCCCTGCGCGAGGTGCTGGACGTGGCCGACCTGGCCATCGTCCCGATTACCCCATCGAAGATCACGTGGGATGAGTGCGAGTTCACCATCGAGCGCATCCTCAAGCCGCGCGGCATCCCCTTCCTGGTCGTCATCAACATGCATGACCCCGGCAAGGACAAGGGCGAGAAGCAGTTGAACAAGGTCAAGGCCTGGATCGATGAGCGGAACTACCCGCGGGTCGCCGACCCGATTCGGCGGTACACCCTCCACGAGCACGCCTACGAGAACGGCACATTGGTTACCGAGTACAGGATGAGCGGCACCGCCCTAAACGGCCGCGAGGACTTCATGCGCGTAGCCCTGACGATGGAGCAGATGCTCTGATGGGCAAGCCGATCAACATCGACGGGGCACCGGCAGCACCTGGGCGACCCGATAACGCGGTTCAGCTGGCGCGCGCACTCGGAGCCTCTGACAAGCTGCCGACTAAGCAGCTCACCGACACACCGACGCTCATCGCCCCGGAGCAAGACATGCTCCTCAAGTGCGAGAGCGCGATCGAGAACCTCAACCTGGCATTCTTCGCCGCCGGCAAGGCCCTCCAGGTAGTGCGCGACGCCAAGTTGTACCGCGGACAGTTCGGCACCTTCGAGGAGTACACGCAAGGGCGGTGGGACATCACACCGCAGTACGCGGGCAAGCTGATCCGCACCTGGCGGGTGGGAGAAGCGCTCCACACGGCAAAACCTGGCGGGGGATTGGAAACAATTGTTTCCAGAAAGCTGAGGTACGGACAGGCCTGGGAGCTGGTCCCCGTGGTCGAGGAACACGGTGTACAGGCGGCGGTCTACCTATACCTGGCACTGATCAAGATCAAGGGCGCCACAGTGACGGCGGCGCACGTGCAGGGTGTCGTCGAAGCCCTTCCCCGGGAAGCAGCAGGACACAAGGCTAAAACCGAGGACGCCGTACTGGCGTACCTCGGGTCACTGGAGGAGAACGGGAATCCCCCCGCGGTCGCCGCTGATGCGGCCAAGGCCGCGAAGGCACTTGCCCGAGCCGCCAAGACCTTCGACGCCACCACCATCCAGGCGGCGTTGGAGCATGATCCCGAACGCACTCGGCCAGCCCTGCGGTCTCTGATCGAGTCGCTGGCTGCGGCAGGGGGCGTAGCGGTCTCCTTCACCGAGAGCCCGACTGCGGTTGAGGCGGTTGCCGAGGAGGCGGAGACGCCAACCCCGTAGGCCCGAAACAGAAAAGGCGGGCCCCCATGGATGGGGGCCCGCCTTTTTGTTGCCGTAGAGAGCTTGTCACCACAGCGTCGTGAGCAGGGCGAGACCGAGCAGGACCAGCGACGTGCGGGTGACGTCAATGGCGACCTGTAGGCCTCGGTACTTGCGCTTCGCGATCGAGGAGAGTTGCACGATGTGCTCGACCCGGTGGGTCGGCTTCTGGAGGTCTTGGATGACTTCTTCGGGGGTGGCGGTGGCCCAGTAGAGGTAAGTCCCCGGGACAGCTCCTCCGAGGCTGGGCCGGACGACGACGAGGACGAGCAGCATCGCGATGATTAGGCCGACTGCGCCGGCAGCGATGAGCGCAGCGGCAAGTCCCGTCACGGGGTGGCCGGGGATGCTCGCCACGAGCACCGCCAAAGGAAGGCTGAAGGCGGTGAGGAGGACGGCGCTCTTAGCGTCGGTGCGGGATATCTCGGCGAGGACCGTGGTGGTCGCCGCTTCCAGGCCCGAGGCAATGTCCTTCGGGTCGTTCACGCGGCGGCTCCCTTGTCGATGTCGAAGAGGTCGAGCTGGCTCTCTTCGAGCTCACGGTGACGCTGGTCGGCGACGCGGTCGCGCTGGATTTCCAAGGCACCCTTCAAGCACGGGGGGCACCAGGGCCGGAGTTCGGAGAGGGGAGCAGCAGCGTTGGCCATGTCGGTGGTGTGCGGCGGGTACGGGGCTGCCGTCAGCCCCGTCCGGCCGTGACGGTTGAGTTGGCGGCTGCCGCAGCGCCGACCTGCGTGCTTGCCGCCGCAGACGCCCTCGCATGCGCAGGTGTCGCCGTGGGCCTTGAGGACGCGGGTTAAGACCGTCTCGGTGGCTGCGTTCGTGGTCACTGCTGTTCGCCCCCCTTGAGTGCGGCGCGGAGCTGCTGGGCCTGCTCGGTGTCCTGCCCTTCGAGGAGTTCCATGGCCTTCTCGATGCGCTGCTCGGCCTCCAGGTGCCAGCGGCGGTTGGATTCGGCGCGGTCGTGGAGGTTCTGGATGGTGATGTTGAGCTCGCGGTTCTTGCGGGTGCTGAGGATGACGAACATCGGGGTCCTCCCGTCAGTTGTGGATGTCGTTGTTGGTGCGGGCGACCAGGCCGCGGGTGGTGCTGGTCGCGGTGATCTGGCGGTGGTCCTGGATGACCGTGCCGGTGTAGAGGTGGTGGTGCTCGGCCGGGGCGGCCGCGACGACGGCCTTGGCGCTCTTGAAGACGCGGGCGAGGACGCCGAGGAAGGCGACGGGCGTTCCGGCGATGAGGGCGACGACGAGGGGGTCGACGTGTCCGGCGACCCAGAGGACGAGGGAGGCGGATCCGCCGAGCAGTACGGAGGTGTAGCCGGCGGCGAGCATCATGCCGCTGGCGTCGGCCGCGCGCTGACTCATGGGCGGTCGTCCGGGCTGGGGGTGGGGCGGGGTGGGGCCGACTAGCGGGAGGGGGCTGTCGTCCCGATAGGAGGTCGGGACGGTGGGCTGGGGGCGGTAGGCGTCCTCGATGAGGCGGCGGGCTTCGGCGGCCGCCTCGGACTCGTCGGTAATGGGCGTGAGGTCCTTGCGCTCGGGCATGTCGGGGCTCCGTCCGTGCAGGAGGTCGGGGGATGATGAGGGCCCCGGAGGTTCGGTCTCCGGGGCCCTAGTGATGTGCGGGTGGGGGGTCAGCCGGCGACGGCCGGGACGATGAGTCCAGTGCCGTCGGGGCGGGCCACGTGGCCTTCGCTTCGCAGGGTGCTGACGGTGGTGCGCAGGGTGCCGCGTCGGACCTCGCGGCCGCCGTCCTCGTTCAGGGCTTCCAGCAGGGCGGGCTCCGTCAGGCCGTCCGGCGTACGGGCGAGCACCGCGAGGATCCGCTGGGCGGTCGTCATCGACGTGACCTCGGGTGGCGGAGCCGCGTTCGCGGGGGTGTCGCCCGCGCTGTCGCCGTTCGCCGCTTTGAGCTCCTGCTCGGTCACGAACGCCATCAGGTCGATCATTTCGCCCGGTGGCAGCCTGTCGCCGTAGAGCGCGAGGATCAGGGGGTCGTAGCCCTTGCACGGGGCGACAGACCCGACGACGTAGGTCCGGGCCATGCTGGTAGGGCGGGTGCCGGTCAGGTGGTAGAGCATCCCCTGCGAGTTCACATCGTCGTTCTCGTCGTCCGCCGACTCGTTGAACCGGCGGACCCTGCGGACCTCTCCGACCACCTTGGGGATCGGCTGGAGGGCCTCACCGCGGGGGACCAGCCCATCGCCGACGAGCTGCTGCATCATGCTGGAGGACCAGCGAAGCAGGACCACTTCGCCTTCTTTGAGCATGGCTCGGAGGGTGTCGCTGCCGCCGAGTTCGTCAAGGTGGCCCGCCTGCGCGGCGATGATGATGCCGACGCCAACCGACCTGCCAGTCCTCCCGAGTTCCTTGATGAGGTAGGCCGCCTCGGCACGGAAGGGCGCGTTCTTCTCCAGGAGGCGGTTGGCTTCGTCGACGATGCCGTAGGTCAGCGGGTCGGGGTCGCCGATGACAAATCCGCTGCGGCCCATCTCGGCGTAGGCGACCATGCGGCGCTGCGCCTCGGCGACCAGTCCGCGCAGCATGAGGATCGTCTCGTACTGCGTGGTGACGCGAGTGGCGACTTGTCCCTTGGCCTCCGGAACCGATTGGCCTGCCTTGAGGTCGGCGAGGTGGACGACGATGCCGGAGCGCTTGCAGGCGACCAGGACCGCCTGAACCAAACGGGACTTCCCGGCGCCCGTGGTCCCGAAGATCGCGCCCCTCTGCGCATTTCCGGTCTTGGGGTCGAAGAGCCTGAATCGGAGCGGCGATCCGTCGTAGTACATGCCGATGGTGATGCGGCCCCGGTCGTCCATCAGCAGGTCGTCGACGCTGATCTCCGCCATGTGCATCAGCGGATTCGACGGGTAGATCCGCACGACCGCCTCACGTCCTGCGCCCTGCTCGAAGATGACCCGCGATCGGTCGTCGACGTCGAGGAGGTCGCACAACGCATCGTGGTCGTATCTCTTCGCCCCGCCGGCGGGAGTTCGCAGGATGAACTCCTTGAGCACGTCGGCCATCAGGTCAGTTCCCTTCGCAGTTCGTAGCTGTTGACCTCCATCAGCTGGACGCCGGGAATCGCGACCTTGGCGATTTCGGCCCAGGTCTCCTCGTCGCGGTCGAGGTCCGGCTCGGGTTCAGCGAGCTGCGGTCGGTGGCCGATGATCACGAGGGCCACGTTGGCGCCGCGATGGGGCACGGGCCCGGTCTCGATCAGCTCTTCGGGGACGTCGAATTTGGCCGACAGTCCGGCCTTCGACATTTCAGGTACGGGCATTCCGCGCTGGGCGGCGCCGATGATGAGGGCCACGCATTGCGGGGTCAGCTTCCGGAATTCCAGCAGCACCGTGTGCGGGGCAATGCCGCCTTCGGTGGCGATCTCCTCGGCCCACCATTGGGCTTCGGGGGAGGCATACACCGGGGCGGGCTCGTCAGCGACGACTTCCTCCTCGGTACCGGCCACTTCGGCGATCTCCTGAGTGACCGCTTCCTCGGCGACTTCCCGGGCCAGCAGGCCGGGACGGATCCACCAGGTGGCGCCACTCCACAGGACGATCAGGCCCGCCTGGATGAGGTGGGACGTCACGCCGGCGGGCGCGAGGAGTTCGCCGCCCAGGAGGCCCGCCACCCCGGCGTGCGGGGCGGCGTAGAGCGCGATGGCGGTGCCCTTCACCCCAGTGGGGGCCCGCCAGACCTTAATGTTCGCGGCCAGGCCGATACCGGCGGCCGCCGCGGCGGCGAGGAGTCCGGGGCCGGGGACGATGTCGGGGGCGAGCAGGCCCCCGGTGAGGAGCGTGGCCCCGGCCAGGGTGGCAGTTCGCCCAGCCTTGTCGCGCACGGTGGAGAGCATGGTGAGGGACCTCCGTTCGGGGAAGGGCGGGGTGGCCGGACCGGTTGGTCCGGCCGCCCCGGGGGTTAGCGGTTGCTGTAGTACGTGCGGTCGGTGTCCTTGCCCGCGAGCTCGTGGGCGATGGGTCCGTAGTCGGCCTCGTGGTCTTCTTTGGCCGAGGTGAAGTCGGAGGCCATCTCGGCGGCTTCGTTGGCGAGCGACTCGGCGTCGGCGAGGACACCGCGCATGATCGCCGCCGCGTCACGGTGGGCGTTGACGACGGCGCCTTCGACCCACAGGGTGCTGGCCATGTCGGCCAGGTTGTCGACTGAGGCCGCGCAGCCTTCGACGTAGTTGTAGGCGCCGCGCACGGCTTCGCTCAGGCGGAGCATGCCGATCGAGGCCATGCCGAGTTTGGCGGTGACGACCGTGTACGTGATGCCGTCGTGGAAGAGGTCCACGACCTTGCTGCCCATCGTTGCCAGATCCACTGCTACTCCTTGTGGTACGAGGCGTCGGCGGGTGCGGTGTGGCCCATGTCGCGGACGAGGTCGGCGGCGGGCTTGTCGTGCTCGGCGGCCACCTGCCCGGCATGGGCGATGGCCTCGGCCGCGCGGGGCAGGCCCTGAGCGACCGCTTCGGCCTTGTCCTGCACGACCCCGGCCCGTTCGATCAACTTGGTGCACCAGCCGACGAAGACACCAGGCACGCTCTTCTCGATCAGCTCGGCCCGGAGGGCTTCGAGGGCGCCCACCAGTCCCTCGCATCGCTCGGCGACTAGGTTGGCGTGCGCGGCTCCCAGGAGGATCTCGTCCGCCATGTCCTCGTCGGATTCGATGACGTCGTAGACCGTGAGGTCCGAGTCCTTGAACTGGGTGTCCGCCGGAGCGCCGCCCATCGGCCGGGCCCCCTCTCTGGGGTTGGGGAACTTGCAGACGATCGCGGCGCCCTGACCGAGCGCGGAGCCCGAGGATCCGGGGGGAAGCCCTAGCCGTTTGCTGCTGGTGACCGCCGCGGGGTCCTTGGCCTTGGGCTTGTCCTGGTCAAGGCGGATGAGGGTGGTGTCGGAGTAGGTCGCCGTCATTCCGGGCGGCGGCTTGAGCCACGCGCCGTCCGCGTCGGGCGTCGGGGGCGGGGAAGTCTGCTGCTGACGAGTGCTCCGTGACCGCGAACCGGGCCGCGAGCTTCCACCGGGCGCCGCGTTGCCCGGCGTCGAGGTGCCGCTCCGGCCCTGGGGGCCGGAGTTGGGAGCCTTCGGCTTCTTCTTCCAGAAGAGCCACGACCGCCCCGGCTCGCCCGCCGGCGGCTTGGGCGGCTTGCGCAGGTTCACCTTCGGGCCCGCGGTGGGGCGCGGCGGCTTTGGGGGCTTGCGCAGGTTCACCTTCGGTGAGGTGGGCACCCCGGCTGTGGGCTTGGGTGCCTTCTTGAGGTTCACCTTCGGGCCCGCGGTGGGGCCCGTCGCAGAGGTGGGTCCCGGCGGCTTGGGCGGCTTCCGGAGGTTCACCGTCGGCGCGGTCGGCGAGGTGGGGCCGGTCTCGCTGGTGGGCTTGGGCGGCTTCACCAGGCTGACCTTCGGGGCAGTGGAGCCGGGAGTCCCGGGGGACCCGGGCGCCGTCGCCTTCGGCTTCTTGTCCTTGCTGATGACCGGGGTGCCCGGGTTTTTGCGGCGCTCGGCGAACCGGCGCTGCGCTTCCTTGGCGGCCGCCTGTGCCAGCGTGGTGCGAGTCGGTGCGGCGGCCTTCTCCTTCTGCCGGGTCTCCTTCCGGGCCTTACGCGCGGCCTGCCGTGCCTCGGCCTGGGCCGCGCGCTCCTGAGCCTTGCGGGCTCCCCGCGCTTCGATGCGGTCGTTGCGGACCTTGCCCCGGGCCGCCTGCCGGGCCTCCCTCACCCCATTCTTGTGGTCGCGGGCAGCGTCCCGGTCCTTGGCCCGGCCCTCCAGCCGAGCCGTCTGCCGGGCTGCGGCCCGCTCCTGGCGGCCCCGGGCCCGCTCGACGGCAGGGGAGGCAGCGGCGTTCGATGACTTCGCGCCCTTGGGGGACTTGACCCCGTCGGAGGCCTTGCCGGTCCCCTTCGTGTCCTTCCCCTTGCTGCTGCCGGTCCCCGACAACGAGGGGTCCTTACCTCCGGGCCCCTTGGAGGGACCCTTACGGACCCCGGCCCCCGGGCCCGCTCCGGAGGAAAGAGCCCCCGGAGTCTTGCCCTGCTTGTTCGGGTCCAGGCCCTTCCTTGGTGGTGTC